>CAYIRZ010000262.1:0-4863 GCA_964365845.1 uncultured Streptomycetaceae bacterium | reverse complement strand
AGCCATCCCGTTTTGACCGCAACGCATCGCGCGGATATTATTGAGACAGGCTCTAACTCCAACGCTCTTTACGTTTTTCTGAAAAGTGAAGAAGGAAATTATCAATGGCAACCAGGATCAATACCAACGATACCCGCGAGAAAAAAACCGCAAGCTGACCCGCAAGGACGTGCAGAAAGCCGCCAAACGCTGCAAGAACTGGGGGCGCTGGGGCAAGGACGATGAGATCGGCACGCTCAATTTCACCACGCCCGATGACATCGTGGCCGCTGCGCAGCTGGTAAAAAAAGGCAAGGTCTACGAGTTTCTGTTCATCGCGCCGGCATTGCCGATTACCGGTGCGGTCGGTTCGCCGGTGAATCCGCTGGCGATTAAGTGAGCGGTAAGCAGTGAGCGGGTAAGCGGTAAGCGGATTAAACCTGTCTATAATTCGCGTATCACTTCTATTGGTTGTTCGCCTTTACTGCTTACTGCTTACTGCTTACTGCTTACTGCTTACTGCTTACGCCTAACCCCTTACGAATTTTTCGACGAGCTTGCAAGGAGAGACAGTTGAGAGCCGGATTCCAGTATTTTCCCGAGAACTTCATGTGGTCCCAGGGCATGATGATCGTGATCGAAATGGCGCGCTGGGGCGGGGCTGCGATGAGCGAAGTCGACCGCGTGGGAAAACGCCTCAAGGACAAGGTCGGCGACAACGAAGCGTGGGGAAGCGAATGGGAAAAGGAGGCGCGGCGCATCGAGAACATGGGCGATGCCGCTGCGGCGGCAAATTACCCGCTGTCGGCGGCCGGGCATTACCTGCGCGCCGCAACCTATTACTTTGTCGGCGAGCGTTTCGTCGCGCCCGGCGCGAAAAAGACCGGGCTCTATGAAAGCTGCCTGCGCTGCTTCCGCGCCGGCATCAAGGGACGCTATCCCAATATCGAGCGCGTGGAAGTGCCGTACGCAGGCGGCGGGCCGTCGGTGGGCACGCTGCCGGCGTGGTTCATGAAAGCGCCGGTCGCGGGACGCGCGCCGACGGTGTGCTTTTTCGATGGGCTGGACAGCACCAAGGAGCTGTCGGTGCTGTTCGGCGGCGTCGAGCTTGCGCTGCGCGGCATCCACACGCTCGCCATCGACGGCCCGGGGCAGGGAGAAGCGCTGCGGCTGCGCAATATGCCGAGCCGCCCCGACTATGAGGTGCCAGCCGCGGCGGCTTACGATTACGTGGCTTCACGCGCGGACGTCGATCCCAAGCGCGTTGCGGTCATGGCGTTCAGCATGGGCGGTTACTACGCGCCGCGCGCCGCGGCGTTCGAGAAGCGCTTCGCGGCCTGCGTGGCGTGGGGCGGCCACTTCGATTATCACGCCACCTGGATAACGCGCCGCAAGATCCTCGAAGCCGGCGGCAACCGGGTGTCGGCGCCGCATTTCCAGCTGCCGTGGGTGATGGGCATGCCGGACATGGATTCCGCCATGAAAAAAACCGAGGCCTACAAACTCGCGGGCGTGGCGGAGAAAATCACCTGCCCGTTCCTGGTGACGCACGGCGAGGACGACTCCATTTCGCCGGTGGAAAATGCCCGCTTGCTGTACAACGCGGTCAGTTCGAAGAAAAAGACGCTCAAGATATTCACGGCCGAAGAGGGAGGCAGCGAGCACTGCCAGGGTGACAACCGTTTCCTCGGCGCGACTTACGTCGCCGACTGGCTGGCGGAAAACCTGTGAAGCGCTCGTTCGGAGGAGGCGCGATGATAGCCAAACTTGCACGTGTCTTAGCAGTAGCGATCTATGCGCTCGCGGGTATTCTCGCGTGTTCGAACGCAATGGCCCAGGCTTATCCTTCCAAGCCGGTCCGCTTTGTGGTGCCTTATCCGCCCGGTGGGCCGCTCGATGAAGTCGCACGTGCCGCCGCGCAGCGGCTGACCGTGGCCTGGGGCCAGCAGGTCATAGTCGACAACCGCAGCGGCGCCGGCGGCAGCATCGGTGCCGACGTCGTGGCGAAATCGCCGCCCGACGGCTACACCATGCTGCTCGGCAACTCGGGGCCGATCACCGTCAACCCCAGTCTGCGCCGCGACCTGCAATATGATCCCCTGCGGGACCTGGCCCCGGTCACCCAGATCATCGCCGCGCCGATGGTGCTCGTCGTGCATCCGTCGCTGCCGGTGCGGTCCGTAAAAGATCTCGTGCGGCTGGCCAAGACCAACCCCGGAGGCCTCAACTATGCTTCGGCGGGGATAGGCAACCTGCAGCATCTCGCGATGGAATCCCTGCAGTCCATGGCGCACATCAAGATGAATCACGTGCCGTACAAGGGCGCGGCGCCGGCCTTCATCGACCTCCTGAGCGGGCAGGTCGATCTCATGTTCGCCAACATCGTCGGCGTGCTGCCCCACATCTGGGCCGGGAAGGTTCGCCCCATCGCCATTTCCGCCGCCCAGGGCGCGCCGGTGCTGCCCGATATTCCCGGGGTCGCGGCGACGCTGCCGCAATTCGACCTCGACGGTTGGATGGGTATCTTCGTGCGTGCCGGAACGCCGCCCGAGGTGATTGCCAGGATGCACAAGGACATCGCCGTCGCGGTCGGGAACAAGGATTACAGCGAACGCTTTGCGAAACGCGGCGCCCAGGTCACGGTCGGCGGGCCGGAAGGCCTGGCGAAAATCATCCGCGAGGAAACGGTGCTCTACGCGAAAATCATCAAGGCAGCCGGGATCAAGCCGGAGTGACAGTGGCCGCGCCGCAACCGTAATCATCAGACGCCAGGGAAATACGCTCTCAACCGGATTATGAGTAAAAACAAAACCATTTCACCCCTCATGCGCAAGCTGAGTGCTTATATCGCGGCCGCGCCGCGTCGTCCGCTGCCGGCGGCCGTGACCGAGCGCGCCAAGCACCATCTGCTGGACACGCTCTCGGCCATGGTGTCGGGATCGCGGCTGCTGCCGGGGCGCAGGGCGATCGAATTCGCGGCGGCGCAGGGCGGCACACCCGAGGCCTGCGTCATCGGCAGCCGCATCGTGACCTCGGCGATCAATGCGGCGCTCGCCAACGGCATGCACGGCCATGCGGACGAAACGGACGACACCTACTACCTGTCGCTGGTGCATCCCGGCTGCAGCATCGTGCCGGCGGCGCTGGCGATGGCGGAACGCGAACGCCGCGGCGGCACCGCGCTGCTGCGGGCCATGGTGCTGGGCTATGACGTCTGCGCGCGCATTTCGCATGCGCTGGGCGTGGAGCGTTTCCGCAGCGCCGGGCATTCAACCCACAGCTTCGGCGGGACCTTCGGTTCGGCGGCGGCAGCAGGCGCGCTCGCGGGGTTGAATGCCGACCAGGTCCGTTATCTGCTGTCTTACACGGCGCAGCAGGCTTCCGGCCTGTCATGCTGGGCGCGCGACACCGAGCACATCGAAAAGGCATTCGACTTCGGCGGCATGCCGGCACGCAACGGGGTCACCGCCGCGATCATGGCGGGCATGCGATTCACCGGCGTCGAGGACGTGCTGTCCGGCGACCGCGGTTTTTTTCATGCCTACGGCGAGCATGCGCAACCCGAGCGTCTGGTCGCGGGACTCGGCCACGAGTTCGAGATCATGAATACCGCGATCAAACGCTGGGCGGTCGGCTACCCGATCCAGGCGCCGCTCGACGCCGTCGCCAATCTGATCGCGAAGCATGGCGTGACGGCCGGGGACGTCGAGCGGGTCGTGGTGACGATAGACGAGCAGGGCGCGCGCACGGTGAATCAGCGCAAGATGGCCGACATCAACATCCAGCACCTGGTGGCGCTGATGCTCAACGACGGCGAGATCACGTTTACCTCGTCCCATGACGATTCCCGGCTGCGCGATCCCGCCGTTGTGCGGCTCAGGAAACGCATCGAGCTGGCGGGCAGCGCCGCATTGTCGCGGACGAAAACGACCCAGGCCATCGTTGAAATTGCTACGCGCGGCGGCCGGCGTTTCAGGCATCACACGAAAGCGGTGCGCGGTACCGCGGCTAACCCGATGCCGCGCGAGGAAGTCGAGGCGAAGAGCCTCGATCTGCTGGTGCCGGTGCTTGGTGCGCGGCGGGCGCGGAAACTGGTCGATACCGTGTGGCGGATCGAGCGCGTCGCCGACATGCGCGCGCTGCGGCCGTGGCTCGTGTCTAAATAATTGTGATTAGAGCCTGCCTCAAAAACAATTAGTTATGTTTATAGCGGCGTCTGTGAATTTTCGGTTTGGTGGTCATCGGCGTTGATCGGCGGCTAATGATTTTGTTTTTGAGGCTAATAATGTGGAGGCGGATATGGACTATCTTCGTTGCGCGCTGACCTTGCTGCTGATGCTCGTTGCTGCGGCTGCGCCAGCGCAATCGTCCGCGCCTAACTATCCCACCAAACCCATCCGCATCGTGGTTCCGCAATCGGCGGGCGGTTCCACCGATCTCACGGCGCGGCTGGTGGCGCAAAAATTATCCGACGCGCTCGGTCAGTCGGTAGTAGTGGACAACCGGCCGGGTGCGGGCAGCATCATCGGCACTGATATCGTGGCGAAAGCGCTCCCCGATGGTTATACATTGCTGGTGGTGGCGTCCTCGATCACTCTCAATCCCAGCCTGCACAAGAAGCTGCCGTTCGATCCGGTTCGGGATCTCACGCCGATCACGCAACTCTCCGCTTTTCCGAACATGCTGGTGGTTCATCCCACGGTGCCGGTAAAGTCGGTCCAGGAGTTGATCGCGCTGGCCAAGTCCAGGCCGGGGCAGATCAATTACGGTTCGAGCGGCACCGGCACCGGCACTCATCTCTCGGCGGAACTGTTCAAGTACATGACGGGCGTCGACATGGTGCACGTGCCGTACAAAGGCGGCGGCCCGGCCGTTACCGCGACC
>CAYIRZ010000261.1:0-4896 GCA_964365845.1 uncultured Streptomycetaceae bacterium | reverse complement strand
GCGCTTCAAGAATGATGAGACCGGCGCCAGCGCCTACCCGCCCGCGATGCTGCTCAAGGTGATCCTGTTTGCCTACTCGCAAGGCATCGTCAGCAGCCGTGGGATCGAACGCGTTTGTCGCGAGCACGTCACCTTCATCGCCCTGTGCGGCGACACCGCGCCGCACTTCACCACGTTTGCCGGGTTCATCAGCACGCTCGGGGCCGAGGTGGCGCGCATCTTTGGGCAGGTGCTCTTCATCTGCGACCGGCAAGGCTTGATCGGGCGTGAGATGTTCGCCATTGATGGCGTCAAACTGCCGTCGAATGCCAGCAAGGCCAAGAGTGGCACCCGCGCTGATTATGAGCGTCAGGCCACAAAGCTCGAAGCAGCGGCCAAGACGATGCTCGCGCGACACCGCGCGGAGGCGGTCTGACCGTGGATTGTGCAGACACCAACCGAAGACCTTGTTAAGCGAATTAAGCTCATTCTGCATGTGGCCAGCAAGCAGGAGGAATGCTCGTTCCGCCGATGCCATCTTTAGCAGAGCGTCCTTCGGGAGATGAATTCGGCGAATCTTCAAGCATTACTCCGGTGCGGTATGAGGCGTCTACGAGCGTCTGGCGTCAATTCTCATTCGCACCCCTTGAAATTGCGCTGCTGACAGTCACGCGCCATCTGGTGGGCTTGAGCGATTTGTTGTGGCGTCATTCGTTTTGCAATGAAGTCACGGTTCTTGACCGCGTCTACATCGCCAGACACAGCGACAAGGCTGAACCACATGTGTGCACGAACGTAATCCCGAACGACTCCCTGACCATTGACATATCTCGCGCCGAGGTTGGTTTGCGCACTCGCATACCCCTGCGCTGCGGACAACCGATACCACTTCACTGCTTCTGCATAGTCCTGCTTGACCCCTTGTCCATCGGAATACACTGCGCCGAGGTTGAATTGCGCGCGTGCATGTCCTTGCGCTGCGGACAACCGATACCACTTGACTGCTTCTGTATTGTCCTGTTTGACGCCTAGTCCATTGGCATACATCGCGCCGAGGTTGGATTGCGCCTCTGCATTACCCTGCGCTGCTGAAAGCCGATACCACTTGACTGCCTCTGCATAGTCCTGTCTGACGTGGTGACCTATTTGATACATCAAGCCGAGGTTAAGTTGCGCACTCACATACCCCTGCGCTGCTGACAGTCGATACCACTTGATTGCTTCTGCATAGTCCTGCTTGACGCCTTGGCCGTTGCCGTACAACACGCCGAGGTCGAATTGCGCCTCCGCATTACCCTGCGCTGCGGCCAGCCGATGCCATTTGACCGCTTCCGCAAAGTTCTGTTTGACACCTTTCCCGTTGACATACATCACGCCGAGGTTGGATTGTGCTGGCGCATACCCCTGCGCTGCTGACAGCCGATACCACTTGACTGCTTCTGTATTGTCCTGTTTGACGCCTTGGCCTCTCTCATACAATACGCCCAGGTTGAATTGTGCCGGCGCATACCCCTGTGCTGCGAGTGGTCGAAAAACTCTTATCGCACTCGTATAGTCACCGCGCCCATAAGCAGCAACTCCATCTTCAAATGGCCCCGCCCACGCCGCACTGACGCCCAACATGAGCACAGTCATCGCCGTAAGTAGCAGTCGTTTCATGGGATGGGGGCGGGGTTACAGCAGACCATGGTGGGAAAGGTATTTCCGTCCCGGTTGTTCAACAAACCATGTGTCTACTTCGTAAGAGTTGTCGTCAAGGCCAAACACGGAACGTACAAACTTTGCGTCTCTGAGTTCGTGGAGGTGAAGCGTGGCTAGTTGCTTTGTAACGCCGGCAAGTTCCGCAATCTGGGCGTCATATAGCCGCTCAGTCTGTGCAACGAGAACCAGTATTTTTTCTCTTAATTCTTCGAGGTGTTGATCATGCAATCTTTCATTTTGAATTACATCGTCTCTCCGCTGTATTTCCTGCCTCAGTTCGGCTACATCAGACTTCAGCGATGCGTTCTGCTTTTCCATCGCTTCAAGCTCAGACTTGTAGCGGGCCGCGCTAGGAATTTCCTTAAGCAAATCGGCAATCCAGCCCATGAGCAAACCCCTAACTTAAAGTCGACCGCCGAAAAACGGTGTCGAACGTCCCTATTCTGCGCCGGCCCTTGCCATCCTTCAATCCGATCAATTCGTTATCTCGCCATAGCACGCTACCGGGCTTTACGTTAATGACGTGACATCGCCCGGCCCTCACCCCTAGCCCCTCTCCCTTAAGGGGCGAGGGGAACGTCGAGCAGAAATGGTGTGTCAACCATTCCCGGAATGCTCAGTAATTGCCCTGACAAAACCCCGATTCGTACTCAGTGCGAACTTTCCTTGAATGCGGTTCGCACGGAGCACACGGAGGTCACGGAGAATTACCCTTCTTTCCGAGAGAAGATATCGCGTCAGCGGCCGATGAGGAAAAAGGAGCGCCAATTCCCGTCAACCATTTATTCCTTCGCCTCCTTTGCGAACCTTTGCGTCCTTCGCGTTAATGCTTTTTTTGCTCAAACCTTACAAAGACGGCCCATCAAGCGCCGCATGAACGCCTCGCACTGCATAACCTGATCCACCGTCACGAACTCGTTGGGCTTGTGCGCCTGCTCGATCGAGCCCGGTCCGCAGATCACGGTTGGAATGCCGGCGTGCTGGAACTGCGCGCCTTCGGTGCCGAACGACACCTTGCCGATCCCGGCATTGCCCGACAGTTCCTGCGCCAGCGCCACGATCTCGGTCTCCATGCCGGTATCGAGCGCGGGAATCTCCGACAGGAATTCGATTTCGAATCCCGCCTGCGGATGCACGGCGCGCATTTCGGGCTCGAGATTTGTTTCGAGGTATTGCCTGAATTTCCGCAGCAGCGCCTCCGGTTCGTCGCCCGGCAAATGACGGAACTCGAAATCGAACATGCATTCATGCGGCACGATATTGAGCGCGGTGCCACCGCGAATGACGCCGGTGTGCACCGTGGTATGCGCGACATCGAAGCTCCTGTCGAACGGCCCGTGCTCCCGGTGCCGGCGCGCCATGTGCCTGAGATAAGCCACCGCCTCCGCCGCCGCCTCGACGGCATTGACACCCTGCGGCGCGTAAGCGGAATGGCAGGCCAGTCCATGCACCGTGCAGCGGTAGCTCTGCTTGCCCTTGTGCGCGATGACGGGCTTCATCATGGTCGGCTCGCCGACGATGCATGACTTCGGCCGGATGCCGGCCTGCACCAGATCCGCGATCAGGCGCCCGACGCCGAGGCAGCCGACTTCCTCGTCGTAGGAAAGCGCGAAATGGAGCGGCGTTTTCAGGCCGCGTTCGGCAAACTCCGGCGCCAGCGCCAGCGCCACGGCGATGAAGCTCTTCATATCGGAAGTGCCGCGGCCATAAAGCCTGCCGCCCTTTTCGACGAGTTCAAACGGATCGCTGTCCCACGCCTGGCCGTCTACCGGCACCACATCGGTATGCCCGGAAAGGACAATGCCGGGTTCGCCGCGCGGGCCCAGCGTCGCGAACAGATTGGCCTTGCGCCGCTCATCGTCGAAGCTCAGGCGGACATCCGCATCAAGCGCTTTGAGATGATCGCGCGCGAAATGAATGAGGTCCAGGTTCGAATCCCGGCTGACGGTGGGGAAACCGACCAGCCTGCGGATCATGTCGATGCTGGCCGGCGTGCCGGCTTCAGATGCTGCCATGGTCAGGATCGGCCGGCCGCTTCATCTTTCGCCGGAACGGCCCGGATAGACCAGCGCCGAACCATGGATTCCAGATCGCCGCGGCTGAACGGCTTGGACAAGTAGTCGTCCATCCCGGCGGCAAGGCAGCGCTCGCGGTCGCCTTCCATGGCATGCGCAGTGACGGCGATGATAGGGGTGTGCCCACTTTCTTTCTCACGGATTCGAACGGTCGCTTCGAATCCGTCCATCCCCGGCATCTGGCAATCCATCAGCACCAGGTCGAACGGCTGGCGGAAAAAAGCGCTGACAGCGGCCACACCGTTCTCTACTGCCTCCACTTCGCAGCCGATCCGCTCGAGGTTCCGCAGCGCGATCATCCGGTTGACGGGATTGTCCTCGGCCAGCAGTACACGGATACGCAATAATTCTCCGTCCCGCGCCGCGCGCCGCGACGATTGGTCCGCGTCTGCCGGTGCGGCCGGGCCCAAAGCCTCGCCGACGCGAATGGTAAACCAGGCACATGTGCCATTGCCCGGCACGCTGTCGAGTCCGATATCGCCGCCCATCAGGTGCGCCAGTCGTTTGGAGATCGCCAGGCCCAGGCCGGTACCGCCAAATTTGCGCGTGGTCGAGCTGTCTCCCTGCGCAAAAGCGCGGAACAGCCGCCCCTGCACCTCCGGACTGATGCCGATCCCGGTATCGGTCACACTGAAGCGCAATGTGCAGCCACGGGAATCGTCCGCGGCAGCGGAATCGCGTCGTACATTTATCGACACCTCGCCTGCGTGAGTGAACTTGACGGCGTTGGAAACCAGATTGGCCAGCACCTGGCGCACCCGGGTGGGATCGCCGCGCACGAGTTCGGGCACATCATCATCCACGCTGCACAACAGCTCGATTCCCTTGCCGTGCGCGCTGCCTGCCAGCAGTTCGGCCAAGTCCTCGACGGCAGCACGCACATCGAATTCGATTTCCTCCAGCGCGATCTTGCCGGCCTCGATCTTGGAAAAATCGAGGATGTCGTTGATGATCTCGAGCAGGGAATTGGCCGAACTTTGCGCCGTCCGGACAAAAGCGCGCTGGTTTTCATCGAGCGGCGTGTCCAGCAGCAATTCCATCATGCCGAGCACGCCGTTCATCGGCGTGCGGATCTCGTGACTCATATTGGCCAGAAACTCGCTCTTGGCCCGGTTCGCCTCCTCGGCCAGATTTCGGGCCT
>CAYIRZ010000260.1:0-4911 GCA_964365845.1 uncultured Streptomycetaceae bacterium | reverse complement strand
GTCCGTAGGTCTCGGTGAGCCCGTAAACATGGGTGATGTTGAAGCCCATTTTCTCCATGCCTTCGATCACCGCCACCGGCGGCGCCGCGCCCGCCCCCAGGCACGACACGGTGTGGTCTATCCCCTGCTTCCATTCAGCGGGCGAATTGAGCAGCAGGTTATGCACGATGGGCGCGCCGCAGTAGTGTGTGACGCGATGCTCGCGGATGAGATCGAAAATCATCCTGGCGTCGACGCGCCGCAGGCAGATATTGGTGCCGGCCGCGGCAGCGATGCTCCATGGGAAGCACCAGCCGTTGCAGTGGAACATCGGCAGCGTCCACAGGTAGACCGGGTGCTGCGGCATGCCCCAACTCATGATGTTGCTGATCGCATTGAGGTAGGCGCCGCGATGGTGGTAGACCACGCCCTTGGGATTGCCGGTGGTGCCGGAAGTGTAGTTGAGCGAAATCGCATCCCACTCGTCATCCGGCATTCGCCAGGCGAATTCCGGATCACCGCCGGCAATGAACTGTTCGTAAGTTGTTTCTCCTATTAATTTTCCGCCGTCGAAGCCGGGATCATCCACATCTATCACCAACGGCTTGGTCCCCGCGATCCGGAGAGCCTGCCCAGTGACGGCGGAAAATTCACGGTCGGTGAGCAGCACCTTCGCCGCGCCGTGCTCGAGCATGAACGCAATCGCATCGGCATCGAGGCGGGTATTGAGCGTGTTCAACACCGCCCCCGCCATCGGCACGCCGAAATGCGCCTCGTACATCGCCGGCACGTTGGGCAGCATCGCCGCGACGGTATCGCCGCTACCGATACCGCGCTGCTTGAGCGCCGAGGCAAGGCGCCGGCAGCGCGCATAGATTTCCGACCAGGTGAGGCGCCGCGTACCGTGGATCACGGCGACGCGCTGCGGGTAGACGTAGGCGGTGCGCGCCAGCAGCGACAGCGGCGAGAGCGGCGTATAGTTGGCTGCGTTCCTGTCCAGGTCAACGTTATACGGATTGTCGCGGGCCAAGTTTCTCCTCCCTGCTTCTGCTTTACACCGCGAACGCGTCGCGCAGGCGCGCTACCGCCTGCTCCACGCGCTCCACGGCAAAAACCTCCAGGCCGGCAATCGCCTGCCTGGGCTTGTTGGCTTTGGGGACCAGCGCCTGCGTGAATCCCAGCTTGGCGGCCTCCTTGAGCCGCTCTTGCCCGCGCTGCACCGGGCGGATTTCGCCGGCGAGCCCGATTTCGCCGAACACCACCAGTTTGGTCGGCAGCGGCCGGTTGCGCAACGAAGACACGATGGCCATCAGCACCGCCAGATCGGCGGCCGGTTCGGTGATCCTCACCCCGCCCACCGCGTTGACGAACACGTCCTGGTCGAAACAGGCGATGCCGGCGTGCCGGTGCAGCACCGCGAGCAGCAGCGCGAGCCGGTTCTGCTCCAGCCCAACGGTAAGCCGGCGCGGGTTGGGCGCATGCGCCTCGTCAACCAGCGCCTGGATCTCGACCAGCATCGGGCGCGTGCCTTCCTGCGTCACCATCACGCACGAGCCGGCGACTTCGCCGCCATGCTGCGACAGGAACAGCGCGGAAGGGTTGGACACCCCTTTCAGCCCCTTGTCGGTCATCGCGAACACGCCCAGCTCGTTGACCGCGCCGTAGCGGTTCTTGAAGGCGCGGACGAGGCGGAAGCTCGAATGGGTGTCGCCCTCGAAATAGAGCACGGTGTCGACCATGTGCTCCAGCACCCTCGGTCCGGCGAGCGCGCCCTCCTTGGTCACATGGCCGATGAACACAATGGTCGTTCCGCTCGCCTTGGCCAGGCGCGTGAGTTGGGCCGCGCACTCACGCACCTGCGCCACCGAACCCGGGGCCGATTGCAGCGCGCCCGAGTACAGCGTCTGGATCGAATCGATCACCGCGACTTCCGGTTTGTCCCCGGTAATGGCCGACTGGATTTTTTCGAGATTGATTTCGGCCAGCACGTGCACGTGCCTGGCATCGAGGCCGAGACGCTTCGCACGCAGCGCAATCTGCTGCGGCGATTCCTCGCCGGTGACATAGAGCACGCGGCGGCTGGCGCCGATTTCAGCCAGCGACTGCAGCAATAGCGTCGACTTGCCGATGCCCGGGTCGCCGCCGATCAGCACGACCGAACCCGCGACGAGACCCCCGCCCAGCACGCGGTCGAACTCGGCAACGCCGCTCGGCACGCGGGCTTCCTCGCTCGCCTCGACTTCCGAGAGGCGCTGCAGCTTGCCGGTCTCGGCGATCAGGCTGAAGCGGTTGCTGGTGGGCGCGGTCTCGGCAACGGTCTCGATCAGCGTGTTCCATTGCTGGCAATGCGGGCATTGGCCCTGCCATTTGAGGGCCTGGCCGCCGCATTCGGTACATGAATAGACAGACTTCGGTTTTGCCATGCGCGCCGGCTTTGAACTTGCGTTACTCGACCGCTATCCGGCAAATATTATTGCGCCGCGCCGCGATCAGAGTCCGGCGCAGAAGGTGGAACAACCGGATCGGCAGTCGCCCGCTTGGCCAGCTCGCATTCCAGATTACAGACGCGGTTCTGCAAATTTCCGATTAAATACACGGCCAGGGTCGAAGTGACCGCGTAGATGCCGACCGAGGTTCGTTCGGCCTGGCCCAGTGGGCCCAGAGACTGATGCGGCGGCAGGAAGAAGTAATCGCCCAGCAGCAGCCCGGTCGCGGCAGCCAGCATCCCCGGCCCCAAACCGCCATACCATGCCGCAATCATCGCCGCCGGCAGGAAAAAAGCAAACGGCAGGCGGTTACTAAGTCCGCCGTACAGCCAGAATCGCAGGGCAAACGCGGCGGCGACCAGCATCACCGCCACGGCATAGCCGTTATAGCGCTTGCGGCCGGACGCCGGTGGCACGGCTTGTTGCACATTACCCCCGGTAGCAGGCGGAGCAATCGGTTTTGGTGCTGGCATGTCGCGTCGCCTATTATGAACTGAGAAAGCCAGCGAAGATGATACACCCGGCATGGCGCATTTTCAGCAATTTGCGGCGCCGCCGGAACATGCCCTCTTCATTCGCTCTCTGTCACCGGCACGCGCGGCGCCAGCGCGCACAACAATTCATATCCGACCGTGCCTGCCGCCTGCGCCACGTTTTCCACCGGGTTGCCTTCTCCCCACAGCACGACGCGCGAACCGATGTGCGCCTGCGGGACAGGGCTCAAGTCCACGCACAGCATGTCCATGGAAACGCGGCCGACAGTGCCGGCATGCCGGCCATCGACCGCAACCGGCGTGCCGTTCGGCGCATGGCGCGGGTAGCCGTCGGCATAACCGCAGGCGACCACGCCGATGCGCATGTCGCGATCGGCAGTGAACATGCCGCCATAGCCCACCGTATCGCCGCGCTTCAGTTGCTGCATGGCGACGATTTCGCTCGTCAGCGTCATGGCGGGTTCGAGACCGAGTGCCGCCGCGGGCTGGTCGGCAAAAGGCGAACTGCCGTAGAGCATGATGCCGGGACGCACCCAGTCGCAGTGCGTTTCGGGATAACGCAGGATCGCCGCCGAATTGGCGAAACTGCGCGGCAGACTAATGTCCCCGGCGAGCCGCCTGAGTTCCGCCATTTGCCATGCCACGCCGCGTTCGTCGTCGGCGTTGGCGAAATGCGTCATGAGCATGATCTGCCCGATTGCAGGGTTGGCTTGAAGATCGGCCAGCGCCGCCGGGAAATCGGCAAGCGTAAAACCGAGACGGTTCATGCCGGTATTGATCTTGAGCAGCACGCCCAGCTTGCCGCCGGACGGTAACGCCCTGAGCAATTCGAGCTGATCGCCACTGTGGACCACGGCGTCCAGCCGGTGCTCGAGCAGCACTGCCAGATCGCGCGCGTCGAAAAAACCTTCGAGCATGACGATACGCTGCGTGCAGCCTGCTTCGCGCAGTTGCACTGCAGCCTCAAGTTCGAGCAGCGCGAAGCCGTCGGCAGCGCTCAGTGCCCGCACTACACGCAGCAACCCATGGCCATAAGCATTGGCTTTGACCACGGCCAGCACGCGCGAGGCGGGCGCATGCCGCCGCGCCACGGCAAGATTGTGGCGCAAGGCACCGAGGTTGATGGTGGCGGAGATTGGGCGGGGCATGGTGAATCAATGAGGAATGATGAATGATGAATGATGAATGGAAAACCTTTTGTCCAGCATCCTCATTTCGGCAAGACCTTCATTCATCATTCATCATTCCGCATTGTCCTGTAATGGCGGGAAAACACCACTTCCAGTTCGTCGATCACTTCCGCCGCGGAGCGGCCCTCGAGCGCATGCTGCGCCATGTAGCGCGAGGTGTCGGTGAACAGCTTGCGGCGGTCGAGCATGGGATAGGTCTGGGTCAGGCGCTTGATCGCCATCACCACCGTCTCGGTGGCGGGACGCGCTATGGGCAGCGGTTGCGCCGGCGCGGACGGCCCGACATCATCGCCCTGTGGCGCGCGGGCCGCCAGAAACCCGGCAAACTCGATCAGTGTCTGCCGCTGTCCGCTGTCCAGTTTCTCGAACAGCGCGAGCAGCTTTTTCCCTTCATCCCTCATCCTTCACCTTCATCATTCATCATTCATCATTCATCATTCTACCCTCACGCCTCACGCCTAACTCCCAACGGGATTCAACTTAAACACCGGCATCTTGCGCCGCTCCCGCATCAGATCGAGCGCCGACACCAGCGCCGCGACGACGAGATCGATAGTGCGCTGCGACTCGCCCCACTGCGCGCGCGCCTCCTCGAGCAACTCGCCGATATTATCCGGCAACGGCCTGTCTTCTTCCATGATCATGTCTTCCAGCATGCCGGGCTTGAGTTCCGGCCGGAACAGCATGCCGTATGCCAGTTCGCCGCCGCGCACCGCGATCCATTCCCCGGCCTCGTCCGTCAGGATCGGTTCGATATCCGGC
>CAYIRZ010000259.1:1404-4919 GCA_964365845.1 uncultured Streptomycetaceae bacterium | reverse complement strand
CCAGCGACGAGGCCTGCTCTTCGGTGCGCTGCGACAGGTCCGCGTTGCCCGAGGCAATCTCGCTCGCCGCGACATCGACGCTGCCGACGCTGACATGCACGTCCTTGAGCACGCCAATCAGCTTGGCGTTCATCTGGTTGAGGATAGCGAACAGTTTGACCAGATCGCCATCACCCGAGGCCGGGAACAGGATCGACACGTCCCCCCCCACGACGCGGTTGGCGGCTTCTATCGCTTCACTGATCGGCTTTGCGACTCTGCCCGAGCACCTTGCTCCAAATACGATTGCGGTTATCAGGCCCGCCGCGCTCAGACCCAGTAAAGTCGTCGCCGCGCCGCCGCCGGGCAGGGTTGCCGCCACCGCGCCAACACCCGTGAACAGGACGGAAAGTATGCCCGCCGTCCACCAGCATCGCGCATAGAATGACATGCGGCCCATGCGTTGCAGTGCGCCGATCAAGCCCGTGCGTATAAGCACTCCGCCCTCCAGCACGATGCCGCGTGCCTGTCCTTCTCGCATCTTGCGATAATTCCGCCGCACCGTCGATTTCCGCCCGCGAAGGCTTGGTGCGCACCGACATGTATCCGGTGATGCGCCCGCCATCCACCATCGGCGTCACGTTCGCCTTCACCCAGTAAAAGCCGCTGTTCTTGCGGCGGTTCTTCACCAGCGCGGACCATGGCTTGCCGGCCTTGATGGTGATCCACAGGTCGGCGAATGCCTCCGGCGGCATGTCGGGATGGCGTATGAAGTTGTGCGGCTGACCCATCGACTCATCACGGGAAAAGCCCGAACTGCGAATAAATGCCTCGTTCACATAAGTAATACGCCCCTTGGGATCGGTGCGTGAAACGATGACTTCGCCTTCCGGCAGGACATACTCTTCATTCGTAACCGGTACATTGACTCGCATGATGTTTCCTTTCTTTTAACCTGACGTGGTGTTACGGCACTTATTGCAGTGTGGTCCGATCAACCAGGGCCATATCGGCCCCGCCCATGAGCTTCTCGATGTCCACCAGGATCAGCATGCGATCCTCTACCGTGCCCAAGCCCGTGATATATTTGGTATCGAACGACGAGGAGAAGTCCGGCGCGGGCTTCATCTGCTCTGGCGACAGCGTGATCACGTCCGAGACGCCGTCCACCACCATCCCCACTATCCGTCCCGCGACGTTGAGGATGATCACCACCGTGAACTCGTCGTATTTCGCTTCGCCCAGATTGAACTTGATGCGCATGTCCACGATCGGCACGATGATGCCGCGCAGATTGACCACGCCCTTGATGAACTCGGGGGCGTTGGCGATGTGGGTGGGCTCCTCGTAGCCGCGGATTTCCTGCACTTTCAGGATCTCCACCCCGTAATCTTCCTTGCCGAGGGTGAAGCTCAGGTATTCGCTGCTATGGATCGCTGCCGCGGCCTGGGCGGCGGCGGCAACAGCGCTGGATGCGGGTTGTGTCATGTTATTAAGCTCCTTTCTATATGCCCTGGATGCAGCCTATGCTCGATGCATGAAGCAGCGATCATTTGCTTGCCCAGTTTGCGCGATTAACACATCGGAACTGGCACTTTGCAGGCGGGGATTGGGCCAACAGGAGCCGCTAACGTAACACTACGAGGCACCCCTCAAAACGTGAAACAGGAGGCACTTGCTTGCCCAGTTTGCGCGATTGCACATCGGAAACCGGCACTTTGCAGGCGGGGATTGGGCCGACAGAAGCTGTAACGGCAAGATGGGCGCAGGACTTGAGCGATCAAGTCCGTCGGGCTGGACACGTTGAAATGAATGTGTAGAGCCTGTTTCAAAAACATTTAAACCTAATGAAACCGCCGATGAACGCCGATGGACGCCGATCAAACCCACTTGGCACCGCGACCGAAAATAATAAATATATTAAATAAAAACAATTGGTTATGTTTATAGCGACATCTGTAAATTTTCGGTCCTGGTGGTCATCGGCGTTCATCGGCGTTTATCGGCGTTTATCGGCGGCTAATGTTTTTGTTTTTGAGACAACTTCTAGTATTCTGCTGTCATCTCGGACTCCGGAACCGGCATTCATGTCATGGTAGCAGGCCGCCTTTTTGAAGCTATCGTAGATACCACGTACGCACTCATCATCGTGTTGGACGTCGAGGGCAGGATTGTGTTGTTCAACAAGGCCTGCGAGCGCCTCACCGGTTATCGCTTCGAGGAAGTCGAGGGCAGGCTGTTCTGGGATTTGCTCCTGCCGCCGGAAGAAGCCGCGGGCGTCACGGAGGTTTTCAACGAGCTGCGGGCGGGGCAGTTTCCGAACCGATACCAGAACCACTGGATCACAAAATCCGGAGACCTGCGGCTGATCGAGTGGTCGAATTCCGCCTTGACCGACGCCGCCGGCCAGGTAATCCAGGTCGTCGGCACCGGCATAGACATCACCGAGCGCGAGTACAACGAGCAGACGTTGCGCCTAACCCAGCAGCGGCAGAGAGCGCTGCTCGACAGCATTCCCGATATCGCCTGGCTGAAGGATACCTCGGGACGCTATATCGCCGTAAACCAGACTTTCCTCACACATCACTGCAACAGTGGGATTGATCCGATCGGGAAAACCAATTACGAAATCCTCCATGAGGACGACGCGTGGGTAGGCGCCTCGGAAGACCACCAGGTCATGAGCATGAAGCAACCCCTGCAAATAGAACGCTGCAAGCTGATCGGCGGAGAACGGTGCTGGTTTGATACTGTCAAAATGCCGGTCCTGGACGACAAAGGCAACGTCGCCGGGATTGCCGGCGTATCGCGCGATGTCACCGAACGCAAGCGCATGATCACTGCGTTGCGCGAGCAGGAAGCCTTTACCCGGTTGGTGGTGGAAACGGCAGTCGACGCCATCATCGTCATCGACGAGCACGCCCTGATCCAGTCGTTCAACCACGCCGCCGAACGGATTTTCGGCTATGCCGCGGCCGAGACCATCGGCCGGAACGTGAACATGCTGATGCCCGCTCCCGATCGCGAACAGCATGATGGCTACATTTCCCGCTACCTCGCCACCGGCGAGCAAAAAATCATCGGCATCGGCCGCGAAGTGACGGGCCTGCGTAAAAACGGCGAGCAGTTCCCGATGGAACTCGATGTCAGTGAAGCCGTGTTGCACGGCAGGCGCGCGTTCACCGGCATCGTGCGCGATATTACCGAACGCAGGCTCGCTGAAAACCAGCGCCTGGCGCGGGATGCCGACCTGCGCGCCGCCCTGATCAGGGAAGTCCACCACCGGATAAAAAACAACCTGCAGGGCGTGGTAACGCTTCTGCACCTCCATTCAACCAAGGAACCGGGGTTCGCCTCGCTCATAGACAGCGTGACCGCGCGCCTTAACGCCATCGCAGTTGTGCATGGATTGCATGGCAACCTCGGCAATCAGCCGCTTGATCTATGCGCTATCGTCAGTTCGGTCGCGTCATCGTTGCAAGGCTTGTATGGAAAGGAATCCATCCAGGTACGGTTCGGCGATGGATTCAAAGCCG
>CAYIRZ010000259.1:0-1304 GCA_964365845.1 uncultured Streptomycetaceae bacterium | reverse complement strand
CGATGCGATCCAGGAGCACCACGATGATACCGCATTCCGCCATGGATAAGCCCGAAACCCGCATTCTCATCGTCGAAGACGACCGGCTGGCGCTGGCCACGATGGTCGTGGGCCTTGAGGCACACGGCTACACGATTGCCAAGGCCGGTAGCGGCGAGGAGGCGCTGTCCGTCTGCGTAGCCTTTAATCCGCACCTGATCGTGATGGATATCTGCCTGCCCGGCATCTCCGGCGTCGAGGCTGTGCGGCAAATCCGCATGAAACAGGATGTGCCGGTGATTTTCCTTTCTGCCGTCGAAGATATTGAAGTGGTGAAGGAAACGATCACGTTGAGCAGTGCGATCCATCTGGTAAAACCGATCACCCTGACGCAACTCATTCCCGCAATCGAAAGCATGCTGGCCCGCGGCAAGGAAATCCGAACGCTGCGCGTGAGCGAAGAAAACCTGTCCAGCGCCCTGAAACAGAGCCGCGAAATCAGCGTCGCGGTCGGCATGCTGATGGAACGCCACAACTTTTCCGCCGAAAACGCCTTTGAACTGCTCCGCAGCCATGCCCGCGTCACCCGCCGCAAAACCGGCGATGTGGCGAAAGATGTCGTAACGGGAACGCTGAAGCTCGAACCAAAGCCGTAACTGCTGTCTGCCGCATTTCACACGGGGGCGCTGCGCTCGCGTCAGGCCAGATGCATATCTGCGTATCCCCGGCTTCGTCCCCACACGCCTTCCTCACGACAACCGGGATAAAAAATATCAATAAAAACAAGGATCTTTTTTTGTCCCGGTACTGCAAGAAACCTCGCCATCCTCGCCATCCATCCTCGCCATCCTCTTGTATTCATGACTTTTTCATAATATGATTAATCGTTTCAGCGACCCAAACCCCGTTGGCTGATTAGTACTGTCGCAATGAAGGTACCACGGGGATGCGTATGGATAGGGGTTGCTGTTTTGTGCCGTGTTGTTCCTGGTTCGAACAACCGGTTTTTTCACCTTTCCCGCCGCCACTACCCGCCACGCGGCGATTACCGCGCCCGGCGCGTTCCCATTGCCGGCATCCAGCCATTACTCAGCAGTCGTCTATATTGCCGACTGCTGAATAACTCCATGAGAATCAAGAAAAAATGAATCCTGCACTATCACTGCAGGCCAACTCCATGGCCCCCACCCGGCGCTCGCCGGTCTACAACACGGTGGCGGTGTGGCTGGTGCTG
Organism: uncultured Streptomycetaceae bacterium; assembly: GCA_964365845.1. GTDB lineage: Bacteria > Pseudomonadota > Gammaproteobacteria > Burkholderiales > SG8-41 > CAKKQX01. The sequence goes on along the minus strand of CAYIRZ010000259.1, from coordinate 91 downwards.
GCGATCTGCCTGAGCGCAACCTGGTCGCTGTGGCAAGCCGCCGAGCGTGACGTCGCGGACAAGCAGCGCAGCGCCTTCATCAACCGCACCC
>CAYIRZ010000258.1:0-4949 GCA_964365845.1 uncultured Streptomycetaceae bacterium | reverse complement strand
ATCCGAAGGTGGCGATGTCCTTGCCTGTCCCGAGCCGCCCGCCGCCGGTCATGATCAACCCTATTTTGGGTTTCGACGGTCGATTATTGTTATGCATTATTATGTTAGGGACTCCAAAGTCGCTGCTATGTTGCCATATCCACGGCCGCGCTTCTATGGGCGGACTAAATGACATCCAGGCGGCGCGGCGCCGAACCGCCATGCGGCGCGAGGTACAGCGTCTGGACATGGGCGCCCAGCAAGGTGATGCTGCCATCGAGACGGTTATTGCCGGTGTCGCTGAATTCAAACCGGTAAATCCGCCTCAGCAGCGGCCAACGGTCATCCCCGCGTTGCAGCCCGAGGGCAGCCAGCGCCACCGTGTCGTCGAGCAACTGCACCCCGTCTGCCTGGCAGGCAAGTCGGGCCGCGCGAACGGCGGACTCGCGGGCGCGCAGGCTGTCAAACCACAGCCACACCGCGCCGGCAATCATCACGATGCCAAACAGCTCAATCACGGTTGTGTCACTGCGGGTGTCGAAGGAATTTTATCCTTGGCCGCCATCAGTCCGTCAGCATCTTGCACAAGCTGTAAAGCATGCCCGCCGTCGCGCCCCAGATATAGCGTCCCTCGTACGGAATGGCCATGTAATGCCGATGGCGGCCTCTGAAATGGTACTGGCGGCGCTGGTAATTTCCGGGATCGAGAAAATAGCCGAGCGGCGCCTCGAACACCTCCGCCACTTCGAAGGCGTCGGGCTGCAGCCCAAACGGCGGCTCGACCCAGCCCACGACCGGCGTGATGCGGAATCCCGAAGGAATCTCATAGTCCGGCAGCCTGCCAAGCAGCGCGATCCGGGTGCGCGGCAGGCCGATCTCCTCCTCGGTCTCGCGCAGCGCGGTTTCCTCGCGGCTGCTGTCGGCGGTCTCGACGCGCCCGCCGGGAAAACTGATCTGGCCGGCGTGGTCGAAAAGATGCGCAGTGCGCTGAGTGAACAACACCTTGACCGCGCCGGCGTGGTTGACCAGCGGCACCAGCACGGCAGCGTGGATGACGCGGGAGTCCGGGTCCAAAACCATCACATGCCGGTCATCCGGCATCGGCGGTGGGGCGGGGCGCGCAAGCCGCTCCGTAATCGCCGCGCGGGTCCATCGGAATAATGTCTCCGGTTCTGGTGTTAACTGGCGTGGAGTCATGCGATTTCTATGTAACGCCTTATAAATGCTGCAATTTTACCCGCGCCCCGGTATACTTACTATGCCCAGTACGCGCAACTTAAGCGCAGTTGAGTAAGGCACTCGCAAGACTTACACTAAAATCAAACTTACGAAAAAGGAGAAATTCATGAAGATCCGTACCATGATCGTTGCGGCGGCCCTCGCGTTTGTAGCCGGCCCCGCTTTCGCCAGTAGCTGTCCGAAACATATGAAAGCAATCGACGCGGCGCTGCCAACGGCCAAACTATCCGACGCGCAGATGACGGAAGTCAAGAAGTTGCGTGCCGACGGCGAGGCGTTTCACAAAGCCGGCAAGCATACGGAATCGATGGACGCGCTGACCAAGGCTGAAAAGTTGCTCAAGATCTGATTACACAGCACGCTTACAAAAAAATCCCCGCCTGTTTGGCGGGGATTTTTTTGGGGCCGGGCAAGATCATAAAGTCGTAAGCAGTGAGCCGTAAGCAGTGAGCGGTAAGCAGTAAGCCGTAAGCAGTAAGCAGTAAGCAGTAAGCCGTAAGCAGTAAGCAGTAAGCAGTAAACGGTCAAAGGCCCTTGGCTCACCGCTCACCATTCACCGCTTACCGCTTACCGCTTACGGCTCACGGCTTACCGTTTCTTCTTCGGCGCTTTCAACTTGATGCCGACCATGCTCTCGGGCTTCACCCATTCGTCGAACTGTTTGGCTGTCAGATGGCCGAGCGCGACCGCCGACGCCTTGAGCGTGATGCCTTTCTTGTGCGCATTCTTGGCAATCACCGCCGCTTTCTCGTAGCCGATATGCGGATTCAACGCGGTGACCAGCATCAGCGATTCGCGCATCAGCTTGTCGATGCGCTCGAGATCGGGCTCGATGCCGATGGCGCAATGGTCGTTGAAATTCTCGCAGGCGTGGGCGAGCAGCTTCGCGCTGTGCAGGAAATTGCGGATCACCAGCGGCCGGAACACGTTCAGCTCGAAGTTGCCGGAAGCCCCGCCGAAGTTGACCGCGACGTCGTTGCCGAATACCTGGCAGCACACCATGGTGAGCGATTCCGACTGGGTTGGGTTGACCTTGCCCGGCATGATCGAGCTGCCGGGTTCGTTCTCGGGAATTCTGATCTCGGCGATGCCGCAGCGCGGCCCGCTGGAAAGCCAGCGGATGTCGTTGGCGATTTTCATCAGGCTGGCGGCAAGCGTCTTCAGCGCGCCGTGCGCATGCACCACGCCATCGCAGGAAGCAAGCGCCTCGAACTTGTTGGGCGCGGTGACGAACGGCAGCCTGGTCAGCTTTTTCAGTTCGGCGGCGACTTTCACCGCGAACCGGGGATGCGCATTGAGCCCGGTGCCGACCGCGGTGCCGCCCAGGGCCAGCTCCCACAAGTGCGGCAGCGCGGCGTCGATGTGTTTCAACCCGTGATCGAGCTGCGCCACGTAGCCGGAAAATTCCTGTCCCAGCGTAAGTGGCGTGGCATCCTGCAGATGGGTGCGGCCGATCTTGACTATCCCCATGAATTTATTTGATTTTTTGGCTAGCGTTTCGCGCAGCGTCCGCAGCGCCGGCTTGAGGTTTTTTTCCAGCGCAATCACCGCGGCAACGTGCATCGCCGTGGGAAAAGTATCGTTCGACGACTGGCCCTTGTTCACGTCGTCATTGGGATGCACCCGCCACCCTTCACCGCGCTTGCCGCCCATCAGCTCCGAGGCGCGATTGGCGAGCACCTCGTTCACGTTCATATTGGTCTGGGTGCCGGACCCCGTTTGCCACACCACCAGCGGAAAATGCGCGTCGAGCTTGCCGGCCAGCGCCTCGTCCGCGGCACTGATGATCGCCGCGCCTTTCTTCCGGTCGAGCGCGCCAAGCGCGACATTGACCGCAGCCGAAGCTTTTTTCACCAGCACCTGCGCGTACACGACCTCCAGCGGCATGGTTTCGCCCGGAAAATGGAAATGGTGCAGGCTGCGCTGCGTCTGCGCGCCCCACAGCTTGTCGGCGAGCACTTCGATATCGCCCATGGTGTCGTGTTCGATGCGTACGTTCTTGGCCATTGCGTCTCCGTAGTAATAGTAAGCCGTAAGCGGTGAGCAGTGAGCGGTAAGCAATAAGCGGTAACTGCGGGGTTTTTCGCTTTTCCTGCTTACGGCTCACTGCTCACCGCTTACTGCTCGTTAGAGCAAGCTCTTCTGCTCCCCGCGCTGCGCGCCGGCGTCGACCACGGTCAATGCCGTCATGTTGACGATGCGCCGCACCGTCGCGGAAGGCGTCAGGATATGCACAGGACGCGCCGGCCCCAGCAGGATGGGCCCGACCGTGATGCCGTCACCGCCCGAGTTCTTGAGCAAATTGAAAGCGATGTTGGCGGCATCCAGCGTCGGCATCACCAGCAGATTGGCCTCTCCCTTCAACCGCGAGTTCGGAAACACCTTCAGCCGGGTTTCCTCCGAGAGCGCGGCGTCGCCATGCATTTCGCCCTCGACCTCGAGGTTGGGCATGATTTTCGTGATAATGGCCAGCGCTTCGCGCATTTTCCGGGCGGTCGGCGTGTCGGCGGCGCCGAAGCTCGAGTGCGACAGCAGCGCCACCTTCGGCGCCACGCCAAAACGGCTGATTTCCTCCGCCGCCAGTATCACCGACTCCGCGACCTGCTCCGCGCTGGGATCGAAATTGACGTAGGTATCGCAGATGAACACCGTGCGCTGGGGCAGGATCAGCAGGTTCATCGCGGCATAGTTCTTCACGCCCGGGCGCCGGCCGATCACCAGATCGACAAAATGCAGGTGCCCCAGATACCGGCCCAGAACGCCGCACAGCATGGCGTCGGCTGCGCCCATATGCATCAGCATCGTGCCGATCAGCGTGGCGCGCCGGCGCATGTCGAGTTTGGCAATCTCGGGCGTAACGCCATGGCGCGCGCCAAGCCGGTGATATTCGGTCCAGTACTCGCGATAGCGCGGATCGTTGCCGGGATCGACCAGCTCGAAGTGTTCGCCCTTTTTGATCCGCAAGCCGAGGCGTTCGATGCGCCTCTCGATGATTCCCGGCCGGCCGATCAGGATCGGTCTTGCCATGCCTTCGTCGACTACCACCTGCACCGCGCGCAGTACGACCTCCTGTTCGCCTTCGGCATAGACGACGCGTTTGGGCGACTGCTTGGCCGCGGCGAACACCGGCTTCATGATGAGGCCGGAGTGATAGACAAACTGGTTGAGACGCTCGTGGTAGGCGTCGAAGTCGGTGATGGGACGCGTCGCCACGCCGCTGTCCATCGCGGCCTTGGCCACCGCCGGCGCCACCTTGCCGATCAGGCGCGGATCGAATGGTTTGGGGATCAGATATTCGGGGCCGAAGGACAGGTTCTGCTCGCCATAGGCCATGGCCACGATATCGGACTGCTCGGCCTGCGCCAGTTCGGCGATCGCGTGCAACGCAGCCAGTTCCATTTCCGTGGTGATGGTGGTGGCGCCGACGTCGAGCGCGCCGCGGAAAACGAACGGGAAGCACAACACGTTGTTGACCTGATTCGGATAATCCGAGCGGCCGGTGGCGATCACCGCGTCCGGTCTTGCCGCTTTTGCAAGCGCCGGGTGGATTTCGGGTTCGGGATTGGCGAGCGCGAGTATCAGCGGCTTGGCGGCCATTTTCTTGACCATCTCGGGCTTCAACACGCCGCCTGCCGACAACCCCAGGAACACATCGGCGCCATCGATCACTTCCGCCAGCGTGCGCGCCTGGGTCTCGATCGCGTACTGCGCCTTGTCCGGGTCCATCTCCT
>CAYIRZ010000257.1:0-4991 GCA_964365845.1 uncultured Streptomycetaceae bacterium | reverse complement strand
ACTTGCGCAGCCGGTCCCAGTTGACGCGTTCCTGCCAGTCCAGTCCTACCATGCCTACGTTTGCCATTTTTTCTCTCCAGTCGAGTTTAGATATTAGTAAGAGCCGGCACGAACGCCTTGCGTGCGCATTCGTTAACCATACGGAATGCTTCGCGGATCAGCCCGGACACGAAGCGTTGAATGATGCTGATCGGGTCGGCCACGATCAGCCCCGTTCCCGCCAGGGAAACGGAAGTTTTATGCATGGGAAATCCTTCTTCGAGGAATTTAATAAGGCGCGGATTTGACGAAAATACAGCGTGAAAAACTAGCATGTAGCCCACAAAAACTCAAGCTTGCTTCACTGTTCTTTGACCTAAATCAACAGCGCAGCAGCCTGTCGCTCAAGCATCGATTAACGGCGATCCATTAACGCTACGCATTCCGGCGAATGGAGCCAAGTTCGACAGGCTGCTTAGTCGACCGTGATACCCGTTGCCTTGACCACTTTGGCCCAGCGCTCGGTATCCTTTTTCATGAATTCGTGAAAGTCCTGCGGGGATTTGCTGGTCACCACCGAAACGCCGCCGGCAGCGAGACGGTCCTTGACCTCGGGCAGCGCCATGACCTTGATCAACGCCGCATAAAGTTTGTCGATGATCGGCTGCGGAGTTCCTGCCGGCGCCAGCAAGCCTTGCCATGAACCTACCGTCATGCTGGGGAAGCCCTGTTCCGTCATGGTCGGGATGTCCTTGACGGCATCCACGCGCTGCGGCGCAACCACACCCAGGCCGCGCAGTTTCCCGTTTTTGATGAAGCTGATGGACGAAGACAGCGTTGTAAACATCAACTGGGTTTCGCCGCTGATCAAGCCTATGACCGCGGGCCCTGCGCCGCCTTTGTACGGGATGTGCACCATCTTGATGTGGGCGTCGAGGAGGAAGCCTTCCATTTCCATCCTGTTCGCACTGCCGGCCCCGGGGGATCCGAAGTTCAGTTCGCCGGGGCGCCGTTTCGCCAATGCGATCAGTTCCTTGATGTTTTTGACCGGCAGGGACGGGTGCACGACCAGGGAGCCAGGCACATCGACGACCTGCGTGATCGGCGCGAAATCCTGCAGAGGTTTGACCTGCAGGACTTTATAGATGTTGGGGTTGATGGTCAGCGTTCCGACGTTGCCCTGATACAGCGTATAACCATCGGGCGCCGCGCGGGCCGCGTATTCCATGCCGATATTGCCCGCGGCGCCGGGGCGGTTGTCGGAGATGATCTGCTGCCCCAGCAGTTTGCCCAGCGGCGCCGCGACGATGCGCCCCACGAAATCAGATGCGCCGCCGGGTGAAAATGGTATGACCTGCCGTACCGGGCGAGCGGGATAATCCGCTGCGCCCTGCGCCATGGCGCCAGTCGCAGCCAGGCATGCCGCTCCACACAGCAATATATTGATTCCATTCGATAATTTCATTTTTATCCTCCTGTATGCATGAATATTGAATGCTGGTTGGGGGTTCATTGGAACGCTTCATTTGCCGGGAATGATCGGCAGCAGGATATACGACGCGTGCTTGCCGCCAGTGTAAACCATGTTCTTTCCGCCCGTATTGTAATCCCCATGATAGTGCGTGTAGGGCGCGCTGCCGACGCCATCGCGCGGCTGAATGTCGAGGCGGATGCGATGGCCCTTTTTGAATACCATGCAGGTGGGCCAGATTTCGACCTGAACCTGCACGATTTCGCCCGGCTTGAGCCACTGGCGCTCGTCGTGCGCATGGTATGGCCGGTAGGGCCTGGACAGCTTGGCGTCCAGCTTGCGGTGCGAAGCTCGCTGCCAGCCTTTTGCCACGGGCACCGGTTGTTGCTGCTGGCCGATTTCCCAGACGTCGTTTCCGTCCGATCCGATATTGCGTACGGTAGCGTAGATATCCATGTCCTCGGTGGTGGTCGAAACCCACAGGACAAGATTGACCGGCCCGGTGACTTCGGTGTCCTGTTCGAGCGGTGCGGTCTCGAAGGAAATGCCCAGGCGTCCGAGATTGCCCACGGCCGTGGAAGTCCATGAGGCGGAGGCAACGCCGGCCTTCGATGCGGCCGAGGTCGGGTAGGTCAGCTTGCCTGATACTTTCGGGGCAGCCGTTTTCAGCGTGCCTTCGGCCTCGGTTTTGGCGCCGCGTTCCGCCTTTGCCGGCTGCAGGTAAAACTTGGTCCAGCGCGTGCGCTTGAGCGGCCATTCGTTCTCGTAGCGCCAGGTCTTGTAGGGCCCGCCGCCGCCGGTGCGGATCAGCAGCTTGATCGGGGGTTCCTTCATGATGCCGGTGTCTATCCCTTTCAGCCAGTGATCGAAGAACCGCAATTGGTCCAGGCGCGCTTCCTCGGCGTAGAAAGGGTGGTAGTGGGTGCCGGCATGAATGCGCAGCTTTTTGTGCCTGGAAGCCGCGCGCATCCAAGCTTCGGTGTTGCCGCGCAGGTGCAGCCCCATGCCGCTCCAGTTGCCGGCGCTGTAGAACGGCACCTTGATTCTGTCCCATTGCGGCTGGCGTCCCTGCCACCAGCCCGTGTCCAGGCTGTTGCGCATGAATTGCCACAGCCAGTTCTTCGAAAATGCATCGGGACTGGCCTGATCGCGCCGGCCGAGCAGGTGGTGCGCCATATGGTTGTTGTACCAATTGGTGACGAAGCCGAAGCAGAACAACCCGCCGTGGTAGGCGAGATCGCGATACATGTCGGCGGCACCTTCCCAGGGAATCATGGCTTTCAGGGAAGGCGGCTGCAGGTTGGCGACCAGCCATTGCGTCATCGCGAAATAGGAGATGCCGCTGGCGCCGACATTGCCGCTGCACCACGGCTGCCGGGCAGACCACTCGATGGCATCGTAAAAATCGACCGCTTCCTGCTGCGAGAACGGATCGGTTTCGCCCGGGGACTGGCCGGAACCGCGGGTGTCGACCCTCACCGCGCAATAGCCGCGCGGCACCCACCACAACGGGTTCACGGTTTCCCAGTTCATGTACGGGTTCGGCTTTTCCTCCAGATCGGCAGGCGGCACCCACAGCTTGTCCTTGTGGTAGGGGCCGAGGTTGATGATCGCAGGAAATTTGCCGCGGCTCCTGGGCCGGAAGATATCGGCCTTGAGCCGCACGCCGTCGCGCAGCGTGATTTCGACGTCCTTGTCGACGATCATTTTGTACCTGGGCTGGGAAACCTTTTCCATCGTTTGCATTTCCTCTTTGTGGCCGGCGTCATTCAACCGTGATGTTGTTGTCAATGACCACCTTGCCCCAGCTTTTGATTTCACCCAGGACAAATTGCTGATATTCAGCCGGAGACTTGTTGACCACGACCGCCATGAACACCTTGGACAGCGACTCCCTCATCGCCGGGCTTTCCATCACTTTCACCACGTCCGCGTGGATGCGGTTCAGGAGCGGCTTCGGGATGCCCGCGGGCGCGAACAAGCCGTTCCAGGCGTTGGTGCCCATGCCGGGGAAGCCGGACTCCGCGGTGGTCAGGACGTTGGGAAGCTCCGGGTGTCTCTCCGGCGTGGTAATGGCCAGCGGCTTGATTCTGCCGGTGCGTATGTTCGGCAGGGAGGAGGCCAGGTTGATGAACATGAACTGCACTTCATTGCCCATGATGGCCGGAATCATTTGTCCGGCGCCGCCCTTATAAGGCACGTGCGTCATTTCGATACCGGCAGCCTTCAGGAATCGCGCTGCATCGAGGTGGGGATACGATCCCACGCCGGCGGAGGCATAATTCATGCGGGTGCCGGGCTTCTTGGCGTACTGCACCAGTTCCTTGAGGTTGGAAACAGGCACGGCGGTGCTGACGACCCACAGATGAGGCAGCTGGATCAGATTGGTGACCCCGGTGAGATCGCGCGAGGGCTTGATCTTCAGCGACTTGAAGGTCGTCTCGTTGATTGCGTTGGTCGAGACGTTGCCGACGAACATGGTGTAGCCGTCAGGCGTTGCCCTGGCCGCCAATTCCAGTGCGATGTTGCCTGAAGCGCCAGCGCGGTTGTCGACGATCACCTGTTGCCCCCACGCTTTGGTGAGTCCTTCGGCAAGATTTCGCGCCGTAATATCGGTTGCGCCCCCCGGTGCGTATGGAACCAGTAGACGGACAGGCCGGGTCGGGTATTTTTCCGCGGAATACGCCCCCGTGCTCATCAGGCCTAGTGCCAGCAAACAGCCATACAACACCGCTTTACCTTGTATGCCGATACGCATTACAGCCTCCTTTAGTTATCGCGGCCCAAGCCGCATTCTATATATAACAATAAAATCAAATAGTTATATTTTCATCCTCAGGTGTAATCGGAAGTTTGACGGGTCGTTTCAGGCGCGCCGACAAATCGATGGCTTTGGTCAGCATCAGCCGATTATGCCCCTCGCGCGCAGTGGCGTGCTGGGTCGGCACGCCGAGCGCGACGCGATTGAGCCAGGAATTGGTTTCCTCGCGCATCGGGCCGCGCAGTTCGCCCAGCGCCATGTCGCCGACCGGATAGCTGGTCAGGAAATCGACATGGCGTCGCTTGTCCGGCGCGTAACCTTCGCCTTGGACCAGATTGGTGGCGAGCACGATGTCGCGGTGGGTGTCGTCGATGGTGAGCACGCCTTCGGTCCCGACCGCGCCGACCTCCAGGCTGTAGACCGCGCCCGGCCAGACCTCGGGCAGCGCCCAGGAAATCAGGCCATGGTAGATGGCGCCGTCGCTGAAGATGATCATGAAACCGGTGCCGTCGATGCCTTTCCACGTCGGCCCCAGCGCCTTGTTGACCGAATGCGCAACCACTTCCACCGGGGTCTTGGCTTCCATCAGCCACATGACGATATCGAGGGCATGCGTGCCCGAAATCACCATAGGGGAGATCTCGGCGGGATTGTCGGTGCGCTTGTAGTTGTCGATCGCGACCAGGCGGTTCATGAAAGCGCGTGACGTGACCATCGTGACGTCGCCCAGCGCGCCGGTGCGCACTTTTTCCTTGGCCACCAGCCAGCGGCGCCGGAACC
>CAYIRZ010000256.1:0-5034 GCA_964365845.1 uncultured Streptomycetaceae bacterium | reverse complement strand
TCGCGGGCGCGTTCCACGCATAACGTCACCAGTGCGTTGATTTTGGGGTTAGTCGCCTCGATGCGCGCGACTGCCGCAGCTATCAGTTCCAGCGGCGAAACCTCGCGGCGCTTGAGCATTGCAACGGCCTGGGTTGCGGTCAGTTTAACCAGATCCTTCATGGCTGTACTTTCTCCTCTTCGGGGTTTTTTCTGCCGTTTGGCGACGCCCAATATGTGGTCCCCCACCGCGCGAGTATACGCCAGCTTCATGGGGCTCATGGATCATGATAGGCTAGCATCTCGCTATTGAACATTACGAGTGGCCAGCAACTCTTATGTAGCAGTGATTCAGACCACCCCGTCCGCTCCGCGTCCACCCCTCCTTGAAAAGGAGGGGAGTTCAAAAGCGCGGCAGGTGAAACTCCCCTCCTCGACGAGGAGGGGTGGCACACGGTGCCGGGGTGGTTAGGGGCGCACACCGTGCCGGGGTGGTAGAGTTCCAGGTCAGTCATTTGAGTAATACACAGTAGAAAACCGCCCACACTCCAGAAAAAGATTCTGAGGAAGCCATGAAAATCACCGATCCCCCATTCTCGCGCACTGGCGCGCAACTATTGGTAGACGCGCTCAAGGTCCACGGCGTGGACATGGCGTTCGGCGTGCCGGGCGAGAGTTATCTCGCCGTGCTCGACGCGCTCTACGATGCGCAGGATCAGATCAAATTCGTGATCTGCCGCCAGGAAGGCGGCGCCGCCAACATGGCCGACGCCTACGGCAAGCTGACCGGCCGCCCCGGCATCTGCTTCGTCACGCGCGGCCCCGGCGCAAGCAATGCGGCGGTCGGCATCCATACCGCATTCCAGGATTCGACGCCGGTGATTCTGTTCATCGGCCAGGTTGGCGGCGAGGTGGCCGAGCGCGAAGCGTTTCAGGAAGTCGATTACCGCCGCATGTACGGCCAGATGGCGAAATGGGTGGCGCAGATCGACCGCGCCGACCGCGTGGCCGAATACGTAAGCCACGCTTTTCACCTCGCGACTTCGGGCCGGCCCGGCCCGGTGGTGCTGGCGCTGCCGGAAGACATGCAGAAGCAGACCGCGCCCGTGTCCAACGCCAGGCCGTACCAGCGCGTCGCCGCGCATCCGGGCGCAGCCGACATGAACAGGCTGCGCGAGATGCTGGCGCAGGCGGAACGCCCGTTCGTCATCCTCGGCGGCGGCGGCTGGAACCAGAAAGCGTGCGAGGATTTCCAGGCCTTCGCCTCCGCCTTCAACCTGCCTGTCGGCTGCTCGTTCCGCTCCCAGGATCTGATCGACAACCGCGACCCGCACTACGTCGGCGACGTCGCGGTGGGCCTCAATCCCAAACTTGCCGAGCGCATCAGGAACTGCGACCTGCTGCTGGCCATCGGCGCGCGGCTCGGCGAGTGGACCACCGGCGGTTACACGCTGGTCGAAGTGCCGCGCCCGAAACAAAAGTTCATCCATATCTACCCCGGCGCCGAGGAACTGGGCCGCGTCTATCAGGGCGACCTGCTGATCAACTCGGGCATGCCGGAATTCGCAGCCGTCGCGCGCGCGCTGGCCCCGACGCGGCGCGTGTGGGACGAGTGGACGGAAGGCGCGCGCGCCGATCTCGAGGCCTGGCAGCAACCGGTATCGGTTCCGGGCAAGCTCAACATGAGCGAAGTCGTGCATTTCCTGCGCGGGCGCCTGCCGTCCGGGACCATCGTCACCAACGGCGCGGGCAATTTCTCGATCTGGGTGCACCGCTTCCATCAGTACACCGGCTTCCGCACCCAGCTCGGTCCCACCAGCGGCGCGATGGGCTATGGCGTGCCCGCCGCGATCGCGGCCAAGCTCGTGCATCCCGACCGCACCGTGATCTCGTTCTCGGGCGACGGCGATTTCCTGATGACCGGCCAGGAACTGGCGACCGCGATGCAGTACGGCGTGAAAGTCGTGTTCTTCGTCGTCAACAACGGCATGTACGGCACCATCCGCATGCACCAGGAGCGTGACTTCCCCGGCCGCATCAGCGGCACCCAGCTCGTCAATCCCGATTTCGCCGCGCTGGCGCGCGCTTATGGCCTGCATGGCGAGATCGTGGAAGCCACCGCCGGTTTCGAGGCCGCGTTCGAGCGCGCGTTGAACGCCAAGACCTCGGCGCTGATCGAATTGCGCATCGATCCGGAAGCAATCACGCCGCGCACGACGCTCTCCGCGATCCGCGCGGAGGCGCTGAAAAACAAGGGAAAATAGCCACAGAGGACACAGAGATCACAGAGAAAAACATGAGCGATGAACTCACTGAGAAAATAATCGGTGCGGCAATAGAAGTTCATCGGATTCTGGGCCCCGGATTGCTCGAATCGATTTACGAAGAGGCGTTGTGCCACGAATTCGAGTTAAGAGGAATTCCATTCAAACGCCAACTCGAAATCGATGTGACGTATAAAGACCGCGTCATCAAAGGACATAAGATTGATCTGCTGGCTTTTAACGAAGTGGTAATAGAAATAAAATCGCTGCGAATTTTGCCGGAAGTAGCAACCGCACAAATTCTGTCCTACTTGAGGGCAACCGGATTGAACCGGGGACTGTTGATAAATTTTGGCGTTACCCGTCTCGCGAACGGCATTAAAAGGATTTCTCTGTGACCTCTGTGACCTCTGTGGCTTAATGCTTTTATGATCCGATATCTCACTGAAAACGACATCAAGCAATTGCTGACCATGCCGCTCGCGCTGGAGTGCGTCGAGCAGGCCCTCAAGGACCTCGCGCTGGGGCGTGCCGTCGATATTCCACGCGTGAGGACGCACATCCCCGCCGGCATCCAGCATGTGTTGCAGGCGGCGGCGCCGGAGCTGGGCCTGATCGGCTTCAAGTACTACTACACGCGGCCGGGCGGCAAGAGCTTCTACGTGCACCTCATCAATACCGGGACCGCGAAGCTCGAGGCGATCATCGAAGCCGTGTGGATGAGCATGGTGCGCACCGGCGCGGCCAGCGGTGTCGCCACCCGCCATCTCGCCAACAACGACACTACCATCGCCGGCCAGATCGGCGCCGGCTTCCAGGGCATCGGGCAGCTTGAAGCCGTATGCGCGGTAAGAAAAATCCGGACTGCCCGGGTTTTTGCGCGCAACCGCGACAAGCTGCAGGCCTTCTGCAGCAGCATGTCGCAGAAGCTCCACATCGAAGTCGTTCCCGCCGACTCCGCGCACGCGGCGGTGCAGGGCGCGCACATCGTCAATGTCGTGACCAAGGCATCCGAGCCGGTGCTCAAGGGCGAATGGCTGGAGCCCGGCCAGCACATCAACGCTGCCGGCTCCAACGCGCTGAGCCGGCGCGAGATCGATGAAGCCGCGGTCAAGCGCTGCGATGTGATCACGGTGGATGCGCGCGGCACCGCGCGCAACGAATGCGGCGACCTCCTGCCGGCGGTGGAAAAAGGATTGCTGCGCTGGGAAACGCTGACGGAGATCGGCGAAGTCATCGCCGGCCGCGCGCCCGGCCGTACCTCGTCGCAGCAGATCACGCTCTACGAATCGCACGGCATGGGCATACAGGATCTCTACGTCGGCGCCCGTATGCTCGCGCTCGCGCGCGAGCGCGGCGTGGGGGTGGATCTGCCTATCGGCTAACAACTGTTTCGCACGGAGCACACGGAGTTTTCTTTTCAATACCCCCTTGAGGGGTACACGGAGAAAACATAATATAAATGATTGTTTTTAATAATTATTTTCTTTCAAACTCCATGTTCTCCGTGTGCTCCGTGCGAACCCCTTTTTTTCACTGAATTTTCAACAGGTTAAATATGAACTCGATTCCCGGGAAAATCGGTTTCGTCGGCATCGGCGCCATGGGCACGCCGATGGCAGCCAAGCTCGCGCAAGCGGGACTGAAGCTCGTGATTTACGATGCCGATCGCGAACGGACCAAAGCTTTCGCTGCGACGCCGGGAGTCGAGATCGCGGCCAACCTTGTCGAACTCGGCCGCGGCAGCGACATCGTGATCACCATGCTGCCCGACGGCAGGATCGTGCGCAAAGTCATGTGCGGAGACAACGATGATTTCAAAGATTGCATCGCGGCGGGCCTGAAATCCGGCGCGACCGTGATCGACATGAGTTCGTCATCCCCGCTCGGCACGCGCGAACTGGGCGCGCTGCTGGACAAGCGCGGCATCAAACTCATCGATGCCCCGGTCTCAGGCGGCGTCAAGCGCGCGGTCACGGCGGAGCTTGCGATCATGGTCGGCGGCAACCAGACGCTGTTCGAGCAATGCCGGCCGCTGCTGGAAAAAATGGGCGCCCAGATTTTCCACGCCGGACTGCTCGGCGCCGGCCACGCGATCAAGGCGCTCAACAACTACGTGTCGGCCGCCGGGCTCGTCGCCGCGTGCGAGGCCGTAATCGCGGGCCAGCGCTTCGGGCTCGATCCCGCGGTGATCGTCGACATTCTCAATGCCTCGACTGGCATGAACAACACCACCAAGGTCAAGGTGAAGCAGTTCATGTTGTCGGGCGCGTTCAACGCCGGTTTCAACATGGGGCTGATGGCGAAGGATGTGCGCACCGCGCTGGAGATTGTGCAGGCAACGAAGACGCCGGCGCTGCTCGCCGGGCCCTGCGCCAATATCTGGGACGACGCGGCAAAAACCCTCGGCCCTGCCGCCGATCACACCGCGATGTTCAGGTTCCTCGATGAGAATTCCTGAACATCCTGCTCCGCGCTACGGTAGCGGTCAGGGAACCTCTGATTAAGAGCGCCTAACAAAATGAATCCCCTCTCCCCCGATCACGGGAGGGCTAGGGTGGGGGGGCAACTAAGCGCCATTTTGTTAGGCGCTCTAAGTATGGTTTTGTCATTGCCGTGAACTCAGGGTATCCCTTGCCCTTACCGGCCACTGACATGATACCTTCTCCCGGAAAGAATGGTAATCCTCCGTGAACTCCGTGTCCTCCGTGCGAACCGCTTGCGAACCGCCTACCAAAGCG
Organism: uncultured Streptomycetaceae bacterium; assembly: GCA_964365845.1. Taxonomy (GTDB): domain Bacteria; phylum Pseudomonadota; class Gammaproteobacteria; order Burkholderiales; family SG8-41; genus CAKKQX01. The sequence continues at coordinate 51 of CAYIRZ010000256.1, read as the reverse complement.
ACTTCAGCCTGCCGCCATCCAGATTGAGCGAGACGCCCGTGATGTAGCTCG
>CAYIRZ010000255.1:0-5034 GCA_964365845.1 uncultured Streptomycetaceae bacterium | reverse complement strand
CCGGTGCCGGCCCAGGCGCCGAATGTGATGTAGCCCATGCCGAGCGCCTTGCCGACGATCGGGAACAGGAACATGCAGACCACGCCGAACAGCAGGATGGTGCCGATGGTGTAGGCGATCTCGGTGGATTTCGCCTTCACCACCGGCGCGGCGGCTACCGCCGCGGACACGCCGCATACGCCGACGCCCGCGGACAGCACGCCGGTCATCGAGTTTGGCAGGTTGCGCCGCGCGCCCCACCACAGCACGAGCCCGACAGAACCGAGCACGAAGACGCCGATCAGCACGACCGACAGTTGGCCGAGCTGCTGCAATTCGGCAAAGCTGTAGAGCGCGCCGAGGAGAATCACGCCGGTCTTCAGACCGAGGCGCGACAGCCGCACGCCGTTCTCGGCCCAGTCCGGCACCTTGAACACGTTGACGATGACGATGCCGGCAACGATACCCATCACGACGTAATTGAGGTTCATCACGCTCGCGAAGTTGAAACCGAGCGCCGGTTGCGCCGCCCTGCCCCACTGCCCCATTTGCGGATCGAGCCCCCATTTGACGATGAAGGCGACCAGCATGATGAAGGTGACCCCGCCAATGGTCGACAGATAATAATCGACGTGGCCTTCGGCGGTTTTCGCGATCAGTTGCCACAGCCCGATCAGGATCGCGATGCCGCCGAAGGTGTATCCCAGTGTCAACATCTCACCGGTGTAGCGGGCGGTGCCGAGATACTTGATGAAGGCTGCGAGGGCGCCGCTTTGTACCAGATAGGCGTAGGCGACCATGATGACCCCCATGATCAACGTCCATGGGGTACGCTTGGTGTAAGCCATGTTGCTCCTCCCTAGTGAATGGTTGCCATAAAAACCATTACTCCCGGCATCAAAATAAATGATGGCCGGTTTACCCGGTATTTTCTTATTTCACGCCGATCGGGCCGTCAGCGCTATCCTTTTCTTTTTTACTCGCCTGTCATTTGCGGGGCTGCCGGGCGCAGAATCTGACCGCATAACAACAAGTATTGGCGCTAGTGTGAAACGCAAACGTTCATCTTGTCAACAGTTGATCTATGTCAAGGTCGTGTGTCTGAAAATGAAAACAATAGGTCGTGTGCCTGAAAAGGAAAACAATACGGATGCGCGATTGCACGCCCGGCACAAACAGGAGAAGTCATGACGGCTTCGCCGTGGAATCAACAAGGTCGGCCGCCGGTGATCGGCGCAGCAAAGTCGATCATCACGAATCTTCTATCGAGCGCGGCGGACGGCGTGTTCGCCGTGGACGCAAGTCACCGCATCACTTTCTGGAATCCCGCCAGCGAGCGGTTTCTCGGCATTTCGGCGTCGCAGGCGCTCGGCCACCCGTGCTACCGCCTCGTTCACGGCCGCGACATCAAGGGACGGCCTGTTTGCGGGCCGGCGTGCCACATCGCGCGATTAGCCAAAGGTGGGACCGCTCCCGCGACGTTTGCGCTCCCAGTTAATAACGACCGCGGGCACCAGGAGCAGATTGAAGTGAGCACCGTGCTGGCGCCCTCCCCGCGCGACGGCCTGTGGACCGTGGTCCATGTCCTGCACCGTGGTCATGCCACGGCAGACAACTTTGCCGCGGAGCAACGCGTGCCACAACAACCGGTTTCCGGGAAAAGCGCGGAAAGCGAGAGCCGCGCTGCTCCGGCAAATGTATTTCCGCTGACTGCGCGCGAGCAAAAAATCCTGCAGTTGCTGGCGGAGGGTTGCGCGGCAGCGGCGATTTCCCGAGAGCTTTGCATCAGTCGCGCAACAGTTCGCAACCACACTCAGCACATCCTCGCCAAACTGGGGCTGCACAGCAAACTCGAAGCAGTGGCCTACGCGTACCGGCGCGGACTGATCAAGCCTCCGCTTCAGGCTTAGTCGGCGAAAAGCGATAACGATGGCGAAGAAAATTGCGGTGCTGGTCAGGGACAGGCAGGGTGAGGCCTTGAGGATGTCTCTCGGCCTTACGCTGCTGGACGACGTGGTGGACGTCTATGTCATGGGCAGGAAACTGGAAAACACGGGGGAAGATGCCCTGCACCTCGAAACCATCAAAGACATGGACATGAAAATCTACACGGACTGCAAAGAGAACGCCGACCTGGAATTCGTCCCCACTGAAGAGATCGCCCGCAGACTGGCCGAGTACGATCACGTGCTGCCCTATTGAGAAGGGATCAAGAGTGAAGCTGGGCATCCTGGTCAATACCGACCGGCATCTTGAAGCGATCACGAGGATGACGCGGGCAGCGCTCGCCAATGGCCACGAGGTGTTCCTCTTCGCCATGGACGACGGCACCAGACTGCTCACCAACGCCGACTATATCGCGTTGAGTCAACTGCCTGGCGTGAACATGAGCTTTTGCCAGGAAAGCGCCGCGCGCAAGGACGTGAGCTTCGACACCCTGCCCGAGGCGATCGCCGGCGGCAGCCAGTTGCAGAATGCGATGATGGCGCAACAAGCCGATCGGATGATCGTTCTATAGAGATGGCGGCCGCAGGCATTGCCATGGGAGGAAAGGAAGTGGCCGGCGAGGAAAACTCGAAGATGAAAATCCTTCACCTGTTGAGCGATGGCGGGGACGAGCTGTCCGGCCGGATCATCGAGGCGCACGCCCGTCAGCATCAGGTGCGCGTGGTGGACCTGCGAGCAAACGACATCTCGTATGAACGTCTGGTGGATGAGATATTTTCCCATGACAAAGTCATCTCCTGGTAACGGGTCGAAGTCATGGTGCACGGCACATTAAAATGACGAACGCCTTGCAGTTGCCGCACAGCATCGGCCCGGCAACAGGGCGGCACCTGGCTGGCGAGAATGCCCTTTTGCTGCTGCTGATCGCGCTGTTGTCGTTAGCATCCTTTGTTACCGCTTTCGTCTTCCGCTCCACCGACGACAACCGGCTCACGAGCTGGCAATGGGTCTTTGCTGACGCGCAAGTTGTGCGCTTCGCAGTATTCATCCTTCTCGGCATTGCGCTCGCCTATGCGTTGCGGAAAGTTGCGCTTCCGCCCCGCAGCGCCGGTACCTGGCTGTTTGTCTCGTCCTTCGCTGCCGGCGCGGCCTTCTGGAGCGCACCCGAGGTGATCGTGGATACCGCGCGCTATTTCGCGCAGGCCAAGTATCTCGCGCTGTACGGCATCGGCGCGTTTGTCGAGGCCTGGGGCAGGGAACTTCCCGCCTGGACGGATCTGCCGCTGGTCCCGTTCCTGTACGGCCTGATCTTCCGCTTGGCGGGCGAAGAACGGATTTACATCCAGGTTTTCACCACGCTCCTGTTTGCCGGCACCGTGGTGCTGACCTATCGCATCGGACGGGAACTGTGGGACGGTACTCTCGGTTTCTACGGCGCCGCGCTGCTGCTCGCCATGCCCTACCTGCTCACGCAGGTGCCGCTCATGCTGGTTGACGTACCGGCCATGTTTTTCATCGCTCTGGCGGTACTCACCACGATCAAGGCGTTCAAGCTGGGCGGGGCAGGATGGATTGCGGCGGCCGTTGCGGCAGTAACTCTTGCGTTGCTGTCGAAATACTCCGCGTGGCTGATGCTGACCGTACTGATCCCGGTATTTCTGGTTTACGCGCGTGAGGCACCCGCAGCAGCCCTGCGGCGGGCAAGCGTGATTGCTGGCTTGGCCGCCGCCTTGTTTGGGCTGCTGCTGCTGGCCAAACCCGATGTGATGATCGAACAGTTCCGCTTGCTGTGGGATTACCAGAGGCCCGGCCTTGGCCGGTGGCACGAGAGCTTCATCTCGACCTTCCTGTTCCAGATCCACCCTTTCATCGCCGCCGCCGCGGCTTGGTCGCTCTATGCCGCGATCCGGAGAAAGGACCTCAAGTACGCGATCATCGGCTGGATGCTGGCACTCGCACTTCTTGGCCAGATTGAACGCATCCGCTATCTAATCGTGCTCTTCCCCATGCTCGCGCTGATGGCCGCCTACGGCCTGCGCGAGATTCGCAATGTCGAAGCGCGTGCCTTTGCCGCATTCTGTGCCGTGGCGTCATCCCTGGCGATCGCATTGTTCGCTTACCTGCCCTTTCTGCAGACGGCCAGCGCCGCCAATCTGCGGAAAGCGGGAGCATATCTGGATAGCCTGGATGTGGCGCATGTCGAGGTCATCACGCTCGAGCAGTCGCGGGTTGCCATCCATCCAGTGGTTTCGCTGCCGCTGCTGGATCTGTTCACCCGCAAGCCGTTGACTTATCGCCCGGACTTGACGTCCTTCTCTGCGCCGGTGGGAATCGACACTTCGCCGCTGCGTTTCACCTGGGAATACCCGCTCCCACGCTACTACCGCGAAGCAAGCTCAAATCCGGAGCCGCACAGCACGGTGGCACTCATCTTCGACGACCCTTCCCAGGCCCTGCCGGTGCGCGTCGCGCAGCGGCTGGAGCGTCACTGCCTGGCAAGCGAGTTCATGGCATCCGAAGGGGTGTACGGGTATCAGACCCTCGTCAGAATCTATCAGCCCACGTCACTATCTAACACGAGTTGTCCGCATGGAGGTATTGAATGAACGAAGCAGCGAACAACAACCCGCGCTGGGCGTTTGGCATCGTCGGTTTTCTTACGGTGCTGACCATGGGAACCTACGCGCTGAACGAGTATTACATTTACGTCGCGGCCTATCTCTGGTTTGGTTTCGTCTACGGCATGTGTCTGCAGTACGGCCGGTTCTGCTTCTCCTCGGCGTTTCGCGACTTGTTCGCGGTCGGCGTGCCGCGCATGGCGGTGGGCATCATGATCGCCATGGTGCTGTTCGGCGCGGTGTCGGCCTTCGTCACGGCGACCGGCAACAGTACCTTTCATCCCGCGCCCTACGGGATCCATTCAGTGATTGCGGGTTTCATTTTCGGCGTGGGCATGGTACTCACCGGCGGCTGCGCTTCCGGTTCGCTGTACAAGGCGGGCGAGGGCAACACCACGGCGATGCTGGTGATCCTTTCGATCAGCGTCTCGCAGGCGATCTTCGCGAGCGTCGGCGGATGGACCAACAATCTGGTGCCCTACTCCTGGCA
>CAYIRZ010000254.1:0-5067 GCA_964365845.1 uncultured Streptomycetaceae bacterium | reverse complement strand
TATATCGGCGTTCATCGGCGGCTAAATTTTTTATTTTGAAACTCGCTCTTAGGAAAACAGCCGCAGCGCGCGTTCGCTCCCTGCATGGATGCCGTGCGCTTCCATCATGGCGTGAATGGTGCCCAGTTGGCGCCTGATCTTGGCGATGCCGGGTTCATTGAGCGCGACCCGATTGTCGTCCACCAGCCTCCCCCCCAGCGTCTGGGCAAAACTCCTGCCGATTTCGAACATGCGGTCGAGGGCGCTCTGGCCATCGGCAACCCGCGGCACGTCAAACAGCAGCGTGATGCCGGTGGTGGACAGGCTCTTGATCTGCTCGGGAATGAACGGCGCCGGTTCGTGATTGTCGAGCGTGAACAACGTCTGCCGATCGTCGTTGCGGTAATGAAACACGCCTTCGGGCTCGAGCTTGAAACCAGCCGCCTCGGCCAGCGCCCGGATTTGGGTGCCGGAGAACGCCCCGGCCTCGGGAGCCACGATATTGATACCGATAGCGACGTCGACCTCGGCGCAGAAACCGTCAAGTTCTCCCGCCAATCTCAGCGCCTCCCGGGTATCGGGAAGTGTTATCGCCGCGGACATCTTCCCGGCGCAGCTATTGATGGCATCACAGAATACGGCAAGCTGCGCCGGATTGACGGGGCCGGTGCGATTGACCAGCTGTAACGCCAGACACAGCCTGGCATAGCGGCCTCCGCCTGCCCGTCCCAGGTCTTCCCATTGGCCGGCTTCCGGATCGAGGCCGACGCCGCGAACAGGCTTGCCGCAAACCGCAACCTTGCGCAGCAGTTCACCGAGCATCGCGTCTGAAATCGGCGCATCGGCATCGATGCGGGCGATGAAATCGATTGCCGGGTCCAGACCCGGCGCGGATGGGAACGCAACGGGAAGGGTCGCGATCGGCGCCGGTTCGGGCTCGGGCAACGCGGCGTCCGGGCCAGCGTCGGGTGCCGCAATCGGCGACGCCGCCGCCGGCTGCAGTTGAGGCTCGATACGCCGATCGGCCGCCGGCGACAAGGACGGTAGCGGCGGCGCTGTTTCGAGCAGTACATCGTCGTGCGCCGGGCCGAAAGCCTGCTCCAGTTTGCGCCGCAGCTTGCGTTCCTGCACCCAGTTGAACAGATAAACCGCGCCGACAACCACCACACCAATCACCAGCAGGCTTATCTGCAGATCGCTCACGGGGATTCCCTAGGAGTTTGTCGAACATGTGTTCGACAAACTCCTAACATGAAAAGCACCAAAAACGGAACCAGGTTTACTTTCATAGTCGTTGCACCTTGGGCAACACGCAGGGGCAACGTTTTTGGCAGGTTTTCCGATGGCATTTTCGCGTTTTCCCCAGGGCGATTTTGCTTAAGGAACTTGTCGGGCTCAAGTCCGACAAGTTCCTCTCAGGCCGCTTCTTCGGTCAGTTTCATGGCTTCTTCGATGTCGACCGCCACGACGCGCGATACACCGGCTTCCTGCATGGTGATGCCGAGCAGTTGGTTAGCGATCTCCATGGTGATCTTGTTGTGGCTGATGAACAGAAACTGCGAGTGCTCCGACATTTTCCTGACCAGATCGCAGAAACGTTCCGTGTTGTTGTCATCGAGCGGCGCATCGACCTCGTCGAGCAGGCAGAACGGCGCGGGATTCAGCTGGAAGATCGAGAATATCAGCGATAGCGCGGTAAGCGCTTTCTCGCCACCCGACAGCAGGTGGATGGAGGTGTTTTTCTTGCCCGGCGGCTGCGCGATGACCTGCACCCCGCTGTCGAGAATCTCCTCTCCTGTCAACACCAGCCTGGCATTGCCGCCGCCGAACAAAGCGGGAAACATCTGGCTGAAATGCCGGTTGACCTCGTCGAAGGTGTGCTGCAGGCGTTCGCGTGTCTCGCGGTCTATGCGCCGGATCGCATCTTCCAGCGTCGCCATCGCCTCGGTCAGATCGAGCGACTGCGCATCGAGATAGTTTTTGCGTTCCTGTCCGGCCTGCAGTTCCTCGAGCGCGGCAAGGTTGACCGCGCCCAAGGCCTGGATTGCCTCGTTGAGACGCCCGATCTCGGTTTGCAGCGCGCCGGAGCGCATGCCTTTTTCCAGCAATGCGGCGAGTTCTTCCTCGCGCGCCCCGGCTTCGGCAAGCTGCTGCGCGAATTGCTCTTCGATCAGCCGCGCCTCCTGTTCCTTGAGACGCACATCGCTGATGCGCTCGCGCAATGGCCCCAGTTTCTGCTCGCAGGCAAGCCGCTCCTGCTCGACTTGCTTGAGCTGCGACTCCATGCCTTCCAACGCGTCTCGCGCCTGGGCCAGCGCCTGCTCGCGCTGTCCGCGAGTCTCCAGCGCCCGCTGCAACTGCTCCTGCCACGGCCCCTCGTCAAAGCCGGCAAGCTCCTGCTGCAACGCGTTGCTGCCCTTCCCGAGGCTGGAAATATTATCAGAAAAACCTTTAATTGAATTTTCTATCTCATTGATTTTACTATCAGAAGATCTAATATTAAACAGTGCTTCCTGATGTTCTCGCTGAGCCTTCTGCAACACTTCCCGCTGCTGGCTTAATACCGCTTCAGCCCGCCGATATAAATCGGTGGCCAGTTCCAGCTGCTGCCGCAATTCGGATACTTCCTGCTGCAGCCGCCCCAGATTGGCTTCGGCAACCTGCTTGTGCTCCGTTTCCGCGGCGTGGTTCTCCGCGATTTCCCGCAGTTCGGAGGCGATCTGCCCGCCGCGCTGCGTCAGGTGCTGCGCCTGCTCCGACAGCCGCAGCGCTTCCATCTGGATATTGTGGTGCTGCTGCTGGGTATCGCCGACCGTCTGGCGCAAGGCGTTGAGTTCCGACTTGTGCCGCTCGAGCCCCTGCTCGAGCGCGCACACCCCGGCCTTGAGGTTCTCGAGCTGCTCCTGCTCGCTGCCGATCGTCGCCTGCAGCTGCTCGATTTCGCGTTGCCGCGACAACACGCCGTGCAATTCGGAGTCGGGGGCATGGAAACTCACACTGTGGCGCGTGAAAACGTGGCCTTCGCGCGATACCAGCAAGGCGCCTGCCGGCAACTGTTGCCGCAATTCCAGGCCGGCTGCGGCATCCGGCGCCACAAACACATCGTGCAGCCACTCGGCCAGAACGGCTTCCAGCCGCGCATCGCGGCAGGTCACGTAACGCTGTAACGGCTCCCACCCGGCCACTGCCGGGGCAGCCGGCGCTGAGCCGCTGGCGCCACCAGCCCCGTTGCTGTCGAATACCGTCATTTTCCCCGGCGGCGTATCGCGCAGCCAGGCCGCGGATTGATCGAGATGATCGAGGGCGATGCCGTTCAGACGTTCGTCCAGCACCGCTTCCAGTGCGTCTTCCCAGCCGGATTCGATGGCAATGCCCTGCCACAGGCGCGGCGCCTTGTCGAGCGCGCGCGCTGCAAGCCACCCTTCCATGTTGGCGCCGCGCGCGAGCCGATCCTGCAATTGCTGCAGCGCGTGGATGCGCGCCTCGGTGCCGGTCACGCGCTGGGCTGCGATATCGAGCGCATCGTTCTTCTCGCGCAATCCCTGCTCGAGCTGCGGCAGAAGCTGCTCCTGCCGCGCCAGTGTCGCGCGCTGCCCGGCAAGCATGTCTTCGAGCGCCTGCTGTTGCCGGCGCAGATCCTCTGCCGCTGCCGCGTCCGGCACCGGCAGCGCGTGCTGCTCCTCGAGCAGGCGTTCCTCGCGCTGCGCCAGCTGCTCGAGCACGCGTTGTGCGTGTGCGAGCTTGGTCTGCTCCACCTGCAGCCCCTGCTCGGATTGAGCCAGGTTGTGCTGCAGATCATCGCGGCGGTTATTGGTCGCCCGGTAGGTTTCCTCGGCTATCGGCAGTTTTTCGGTTTCGGCCGCCGTGCGTGCCTCGAATTGTCCGGCCTGTTCCCCGATGCGCGCTTTTTCGCCTCGCCACTCTTCAAGGTTCTGCTGGGCCGCCGTCAGTTGTGACTGGCTGTGTTCGAGCTGGGAGCGCAATGCCGTGAGCTGTTGCTCGACGCGCTGCCGGTTTTCGCGCACATGGGCAATCTGTTGCTCAAGCCGCGCCACCTCGGCGTTGGTTTCATAAAGCGCGCCCTGGGCAGCATGTGTCTCATCCCCGAGGCGATAGTGCTGGTCGCGCATTTCCTCCAGCCGCTTTTCCGCTTCGCGCAGCCCGGCAGTCTGCGCCTCCAGCTCGATGACCAGGCGCTCGATTTCCCTGTTATAGCGATTGCGGCTTGCCGCGGCCTCCTGCCTTTTGAGCAGCCACTGCAGGCTCTGCGTCGTCTGCAGTTCGCCCTGCAGTTGGTGATAGTGCTTGGCGACCTCCGCCTGTCCCTGCAGGTGCTCAAGCTGTTTCTCCAGTTCCTGGCGGATATCATCCACGCGCAACAGGTTCTCACGGGTGTCCTTGAGCCGGGACTCGGTTTCGCGCCGGCGTTCGCGGTATTTCGATACGCCGGCCGCCTCTTCTAGAAAGACGCGCAGCTCCTCGGGCTTGGCCTCGATCACCCGCGAAATCATGCCCTGCTCGATGATGGCGTAGGCGCGCGCCCCCAGACCGGTGCCGAGAAAAATATCGGCGATGTCACGCCGCCGCACATGGATGTTGTTGATGTAGTATAAGGAATCGCCGTCGCGCTCGAGAATGCGCTTGATCGAAATTTCGCTGTATTGCGACCATTGCCCGGCGGCCTTGCCCAGGCTGTTGTCGAAAGTAAGCTCGACGCTGGCGCGATTCACCGGCTTTCGTTCCCCGGAACCGTTGAACAATACGTCCTGCATGGTCTCGCCGCGCAGGTGTTTGGCCGAGGTTTCGCCCAGCACCCAGCGTACGGCGTCGATGATGTTCGACTTGCCACAGCCGTTGGGACCGACGACACCGACCAGCTGGCCGGGAACGGGAATGCGGGTTGGATCTACAAACGATTTGAAACCGGCTAGATTGATTTGAGTGAGGCGCAATTTTTTCTGATGCCCGAGAGGTTATAATTCTAGGAGTCCCTAACACAATGAAACGCGTGATGCGCTGGCACGATTTTGACACAGGACGCGAAGCTCGCCGCAGCCAATATCGCGAATATTGGCAAGGGGAGCGACA
>CAYIRZ010000253.1:0-5082 GCA_964365845.1 uncultured Streptomycetaceae bacterium | reverse complement strand
ACCACTACCGCGCCACCGCCGCCCTCGGTGCGGCGCGCCTGGCAGAACGCGAGTATCTCGTCGCGCTGCATCAGCCAGTTGGCCACTTTCTGCTTGAGCACGGGTTCGCGATTCTTGGAGCGCAGCCCCTTGCCATGGATGATGCGCACGCAGCGCAGTCCGCGATGCGCGCAATGATTGAGAAACTCGACCAGCAGCACCCGTGCCTCAAGCGTGGTCAATCCGTGCAGGTCGAGTTCGTCCTGGAGCACCCAATGCCCGCGGCGCAGCTTCTTGAGCGTCTGGGCTGAAATGCCGTTGCGCAGGAACGAGAGTTCCTCGCCGCTTTCCAGGCCGCTGTCCCAGGGAATATGATCGCTCAGGCTGTCCTGCAAAACCGCATGATTATCACGCAACCTCTGCGCGGGAACGGGGTGCGGCCGTGGGCGTTCAAGCTCCGCTTTGTCGCGCTTGGGCAGCGGCGTGACATCGGCAACCGAGGCGCGAAACATCTCACGGTCTTCCGGCTTGAGTCGAATTTTATTGCCATGCTTTTTCATTGCGGGCTCCGCTGTTGGCCGCGCACGTGGGGCCGGTGCAGGCTAAATCAGCCCCAAGCAGCCTGTCGGATTTAACTCCATTTGCCGGAACGCGTAGCTTTAGTGCTTTTCATTTTAGGAGCTTGTCGGAGCCAAGTCCGACAAGCTCCTAGCTCTCGAGATATTTCTGCGCATCCAGCGCCGCCATGCAACCGGTGCCGGCGCTGGTCACCGCCTGGCGGTAAACGTGGTCCTGCACATCGCCCGCCGCAAATACGCCGGGCACACTGGTCGCCGTGGCATTTCCGTTCAGGCCGCTTTTGGTGATGATATAACCGTTTGCCATTTCAAGTTGCCCGGTGAAAAGTTCGGTATTGGGCTTGTGCCCGATGGCGATGAACACGCCCTGCAGCTTCTTGTCGGCCAGTGCGCCGGTTTTGACGTTTTTCACGCGCATGCCGGTGACGCCGCTGTTGTCTCCCAGCACCTCGTCGAGCACGTGATCCCATAGGATCGCCGCTTTGCCGCTGTCGACCCGTTCCCTGAGCTTGTCGATGAGTATGGCTTCGGCGCGGAATTTATCGCGACGATGAACGATCGTCACATGGCTGGCTATATTGGTGAGATAAAGCGCTTCCTCGACCGCGGTGTTGCCGCCGCCGATCACCGCGACTTCCTGTCCTTTGTAGAAGAAGCCGTCGCAGGTTGCGCAACCCGACACGCCGCGACCCATGAATTTCTCTTCGGAGGGCAGGCCCAGATACATGGCCGATGCCCCGGTGGCAATGATCAGCGCGTCGCAGGTATAGGTACCCTGATCGCCGACGAGAGTGATCGGATTTTCTTTCAGCTTGACGGTGTGGACATGATCAAAAATCACCTCGGTATTGAAGCGCTCTGCGTGCTTGAGGAAGCGCTCCATGAGCTCCGGGCCTTGTACGCCCGCAACGTCCGCCGGCCAGTTATCGACATCGGTGGTGGTCATCAGCTGGCCGCCCTGAGCCAGGCCGGTGAGTAAAACGGGTTTCAGGTTGGCGCGGGCGGCATAGATCGCCGCCGCGTAGCCGGCGGGTCCGGAGCCCAGAATCAGCACCCGGCAGTGTTTGGGAGATTGCATCATGGGATTATCTGTCTGTAGGAATATCTATGAAAGACCAAGAATCTAGCAGGTTGTGCACTGTCGTGTCGAGTCGCGCCGGGGTCGAGGAGCCGATTCAGATCAAATGCAGCGGATCGCCCGGCTGTCCATGTCGAGCGCGCAGGAAGGTGGGATCGATGTCGCGATATGCGTGGCTGATTCTGATCCTGAACTTGAGCCGTCGGTTTTGGTCATTGATTCCTTTTCAAGTATCATGTGAGGGTACCCCGGGCCGGGGCGAATGAAAATGGATGCTATTGGGGGTTTGATATGTCCGTCGCGCTAAATCCGCAAATCCTGAAAACTGTGCCCCTGTTTTCGTCGCTCAGCGACGAGCAACTTCGTGTCCTGTCTCCGTGCATTCAATTGCGCTCCTATCCGCGCAATACCTTCATTCTGCGCGCCGGGGAGGAGACCGATGCGCTTTATGTCGTTCTTTCGGGCAGGGTCAAGGTATTGATACCCGATGAGGAAGGGCACGAGGTCATTCTTACGGTGATGGGCCCGCACGAGTTTTTTGGCGAGATGGGGCTGCTCGACGATCAACCGCGTTCGGCGAGCGTGGAGACGCTCGAGCCGTGCGAAATGCTGCGTTTCCCGAAAACCGGTTTCATGAATTGTCTGAAAGATAATTTCGGACTTGCAATGGAGATTATCCGCAATCTGGTCAAGCGTCTGCGCGACGCCGACCGCAAGATCGAAAGCCTGGCGCTGATCGATGTTTATGGCCGTGTCGCGCGGCTGCTCATGGATATGGCTGTAGAGGTCGACGGCAAATGGATCGTGCAGCGCGCGCCGCCCAAGCAGGAGATCGCGCACATGATCGGCGCTTCACGTGAAATGGTGAGCAGGGTGGTCAAGGACCTGCAGCTAAAAGGACTGATCCGGGCCGAAAAGCGCAAAATCATCGTGCTCGACCGGCAGATGATGACGCGACGCGCGTTGTCGCGCTAGGAGTTTGTCGAACTCAAGTCCGACAAACTCCTAAAGGTTAATCTGGAAACCTCATGTTTTTGAGCGAAAAAAACAGCAGCGCCCGAACAGCCAGGAATCCATTGCCGCCCAAGATTGCTTCCTTGCTGCGCGAATCGTGGTGGCTCGCGCTCCTGGCGGCAGCGCTTTACCTCCTGCTGATCCTCTATACCTATAACAAGGCTGATCCCGGCTGGTCGCATAGCGCCAGCGCCGTCACCGTCACCGTCCGCAATGCCGGCGGGGCGGTGGGCGCCTATATTGCCGATCTGATGCTTGCGGTATTCGGACTGTCTGCTTATTGGTGGGTCGTGTTCTGCGGCGCACTGGTGTGGTGGGGATTTCGCCGTATCGAAAGCGTGCCCGAAACCGATCGCCGGTCTTATGCGGTTGCGGCAACCGGCTTCGTTATCATGCTCATCAGCAGTTGCGGGATGGAAGCGCTGCGCTTGTACAGTCTCAAGGCAGCGCTGCCGTTTGCGCCGGGCGGCATGCTGGGCGGGCTGGTTGGCGATGCGTTATTCAAAACCCTGGGTTTCACCGGGGGCACGCTGATTTTGTTGATGGCATTTGCCGCGGGCCTGAGCCTGTTCACCGGGGTCTCGTGGCTGACTGTTATCGAGCGCCTGGGCACATGGTTTGAGCGCGGTTACCTGCATGTGGTGCACAAGTGGCGGGAGCGGGAAGACCGCCGCTTCGGCGAACAAGCCACGATCGAGCGCGAAGAAGTGGTGGAGGTCGGCAGGAAGAAGTTCGAGATCCACGAGCCGATCCGCATCGAGCCGCCCGCGGTCGAAATCCAGAAATCCCCGCGCGTCGAGCGCGAAAAGCAGGTGCCGCTGTTCGAGAACCTGCCGGACTCGCTGTTGCCGCCGCTGCATTTGCTTGATGAACCGGAGAAAAACGTCGCGGTCCTTTCTGCGGAAACACTAGCATTCACTTCGCGTCTGATCGAGAAGAAGCTGCTCGACTTCGGCGTCGAGGTCAAGGTCATCGCCGCCTATCCGGGCCCGGTCGTCACGCGCTACGAAATCGAGCCGGCGGTCGGCGTCAAGGGCAGCCAGATCATCAACCTCGTGCGCGACCTCGCGCGCGCGTTGTCCGTCATCAGCATCCGCGTGGTCGAGACCATACCCGGCAAGAGCTGCATGGGCCTGGAGATCCCCAATCCGACGCGCCAGATCGTGAAGCTCACCGAAATCCTGGGCTCGCAGGTTTATGCCGACATGAGTTCGCCTTTGACGCTGGCCCTGGGCAAGGACATCGCAGGCAATGCCATCGTCGCCGATCTGGCGCGCATGCCGCACCTGCTGGTCGCCGGCACCACCGGTTCCGGCAAGTCGGTCGCGATCAATGCCATGATCCTGTCGCTGGTCTACAAGTCGCCGCCGTCGCAGGTGCGGCTGATCCTGGTCGATCCCAAGATGCTCGAGCTGTCGGTATACGAAGGCATTCCCCATCTGCTGACGCCGGTGGTGACCGACATGCGCCAGGCGGCCAATGCGCTCAACTGGTGCGTGGGCGAAATGGAGCGCCGTTACAAACTGATGTCGGCGCTGGGCGTGCGCAACATGGCGGGCTTCAACCAGAAAGTGCGCGACGCGATCAAGGCCAAGAAGCCGCTTTCCAACCCGCTGACTTCAACACCGGAAAATCCCGATCCGTTGCACGAGATGTCGCTCATCGTGGTTGTCATCGACGAACTCGCCGATCTCATGATGGTGGTGGGCAAAAAGGTCGAAGAACTGATTGCGCGCATCGCGCAGAAGGCGCGCGCGGCGGGCATCCACCTGATTCTCGCCACCCAGCGGCCGTCGGTCGATGTCATCACCGGTCTCATCAAGGCCAACATCCCGTCGCGCATCGCGTTCCAGGTCGCGGCCAAGGTCGATTCGCGCACCATTCTCGACCAGATGGGTGCGGAGGTGCTGCTGGGGCAGGGCGACATGCTGTTCCTGCGGCCCGGAACCGGCCAACCCCAGCGGGTACATGGCGCTTTCGTCGCCGATCACGAGGTGCATAAAGTCGTGGCTTACCTGAAGACTCTGGCGCAGCCGCAGTATGTCGCAAGCGTGCTCGAAGGTCCCGATCCCGAAGCCGGCGGCGAGAGTATGCTCGAAGGCGGGCCAGACGCGGAATCCGATCCGCTCTACGACCAGGCGGTGGCGATCGTGCTCAAGACCCGGCGCGCGTCGATTTCACTGGTGCAGCGCCATTTGCGCATAGGCTACAATCGGGCCGCGCGGTTGATCGAGCAGATGGAGCGCGCCGGCATGGTTTCGGCGATGCAATCCAACGGCAATCGCGACGTGCTGGTCCCGGCGTCGGCGTCTGAAGAAAGTTAACGTGTCGAAACCTCTATGCTAACCGGATCAAACATCACTTGCATGGCGTTCTTTCCAGCTCGAATTCCTTTGTCTCATCAGCGATGCTGCTATAATAAGCGATGCTATC
>CAYIRZ010000252.1:0-5099 GCA_964365845.1 uncultured Streptomycetaceae bacterium | reverse complement strand
GGCGGGGTGGCAGAGTGGTCATGCAGCGGCCTGCAAAGCCGTGGACGCCGGTTCGATTCCGACCCCCGCCTCCAGGCTTTTCCCGTTCGTGATTACGGCAAGAAGTAAAGCAGTGGGCGAGTGGTGGAATTGGTATACACAAGGCACTTAAAATGCCTCGGCGCAAGCCATGCCGGTTCGAGTCCGGTCTCGCCCACCATTGGATTCTCATGGGTGACGGCTCGATTTCCGCAACAAATCAAACGGTTATGCAAACCGTTTAAGCCGGGAACGAAAAAAGACGTTAATCTATATACTGAGTTATATTAACCGGAAACCGACCGTGATCGTTTTTGAACTGGGTTGTGAGAATCATCACCGCTTCGAGGGCTGGTTCGCCTCGAACGACGATTTTGATCGTCAACTCAACGATAAATTGCTGGCCTGCCCGCTGTGCGGCAACGGCAAGATTGCGCGCCTGCCGCACGCCTCCCACATCAATACCGGCGGCAGCGGACGCGCCGAGAGCGCCCGTCGGAAATCCGCCGAGGGCGCGCCGCAGCAATACGTGAACCTCGGCAGCGAAATATTCGCCAAGCTGATCGATCACGTCATCGAAACCACCGAAGATGTCGGTCGCGCATTTCCCGAGGAAGCGCGCAAAATTCATTACCAGGAGGCGCCGGAACGTCATATCCGCGGCACCGCATCCTCGCGGGAAGTCGAAGCTCTCAGGGAAGAGGGGATAGAGGTCGTGGCGTTGCCCATACCCCCGCACCGCGCCGGCAGACCGCACTGACTTTTTTCAGAACGGAGACAACATGTTCAAGCACATCCTGTTGCCGACGGACGGCTCAAAACTTTCCGACCAGGCCATCAAGCGCGGCATAGAGTTCGCCAAGTCGATCAATGCCAAGATCACGGTCATCCATGTCGTTCCAGAATTCCAGATGGTCGCTGACGAAGGTTTCGTCGCGCCCATGAGCGCTCAGTTCAAGGAACGTTTCGAGAAAGAATCCAGGGCCCGCGCCCAACAGGTGCTCGACAAGGTCGAGAAAATGGCGAAAACCGCGGACGTTACCTGCAGCGGCGTGATCGTAAGCAGCGATTTTCCGCATCAGCAGATCATACACGCCGCGCAAAAGCACAAGTGCGACCTGATCATGATGGCCTCGCATGGCCGCCGCGGCCTGTCGGGCCTGCTGCTCGGCAGTGAAACCGCCAAGGTGCTTACGCATTCCAAAATCCCGGTACTGGTCGTGCGCTAGGAGTTTGTCGGGGTTGGACCCGACAAACTCCTAAAATGAAAAGCACTCATGACGAACGCAGCACCGGTCGAATCTCTGGTCAACTCGGCCATTGCATTCCTCGAGCGCCATCCGCCGTTCGATGGCATGGAGCGCGAGGCGCTGCGGTTTCTGGCCGAGCGCCTGAGCCTCGGCTACCATCCCAAAGACGCCACCATACTCTCGCCCGAGCACGGCGAGCCGCAGACTTTTTTCATCATCCAGCGCGGCCTGGTGCAACTGGGCCGGAACGCGACCCGTAGGGTGTCCGGCGGCCCGACGTTGACGATGAGGCCGGGGGAATGTTTTTCCTTGGGCGCGCTGATGGAAAGGCGGCCGGTAACCGTCCCTTATTCCGCGGCCAGGGATACTTTCTGCTACCAGCTGCCGGCCGCCGATTTCCGTGAACTGCTGCACCGCAGCCCGCGCTTTCAGGATTTCGCTACCGGCCACCTGACCAGCCTGCTGCGCGAATCGCGACGGCTGCTCAATATGCATTTATCGAGCACGATAACCGAGCAGCAGGCGATGAACCGCGCGCTGCGCTCGCTGGTGAAACGCGCACCGGTCACTTGCTCTCCCGAAACGAGTGTCGGCGATGCGTTGCGGATCATTCACGAGGCAAGAGTGGGATCGATCGTGATCGTGTCGCCGCACGGGGTTCCGGCCGGAATATTCACGCGCCACGACACGCTCGACCGGGTGGTCCTGAAGCGATGCGACTTGACGCAACCCATCAGTTCCGTCATGACCCCGCGCCCGCACGTACTGCCGGCTGAAACCAACGTTCATGACGCCATCCTGGCGATGGCGCGTCACGCCATCCGTCATGTCCTGGTGGTCGACGCCGGCAAGCTGGTTGGCGTGGTTACGGAGCGCGATTTCTTCATGCTGCAGCAGGTCTCCATGCGACAGATCAACGACACCATCGCCAGCGCTGCGAATATCGAAGAATTGCAGCAGGCCGCCGGTTATATCCGGCGTTTTGCCGAAAACCTGCTGGGACAGGGCGTTGCCGCCGAGCAGTTGATGCTGATCGTTTCGACGCTCGGCGACGCGCTGACGCGGCGCATCATCGAACTGGAAGAACCGCGCCACGCTCTCCAGGAAATCGAGTGGTGCTGGCTCGCATTCGGCAGCGAGGGACGCTACGAGCAGACCATCAGCACGGATCAGGATAACGGGCTGATTTTCGTGGACCGCCTGCGCCGACCTGTGAGCGAAGCGCGTGCGCTGCTGCTGCCGTTTGCGCAGGCGGTCAATCGTACGCTCGATGCCTGCGGCTTTCCGCTGTGCAAGGGCAACATCATGGCCGGAAATCCACGCTGGTGCCTGAGTCTGGCGGAATGGAGGGAGCAATTCAGCAGCTGGGTCAGGGATACCGAGCCCGAGGCCTTGATGAATGCCGCCATTTTTTTCGACATCAGGCCGCTCTGCGGCAGACACGAACTGGCCGATGCGCTGCAGGAAACGCTGCGTGGCCTGACCGCGAATAACGAGCGTTTCCTGATGCAGCTGGCCCAGGAAGCAGTGCGGGCGCGCCCACCGCTCGGCATGCTGCGCGATTTCGTGACTGAAGAAAGCGGGGAGTTCCTCCACACCCTCGATTTGAAAAAGTCCGGCGCACGGTTGTTCGTCGATGGCGCGCGCGTGTTGAGCCTGGCGGCGGGCATCCCGCAAACCAGCACCGCGCAGCGCCTGCGTGAGGCAGGTGTCCACCTCAACATCAGGGAGGATGAGACCTCCGCCGTGGTTGAAGCGTTTTTATTCATTCAGCAGCTGCGTTTGCGCCAGCAGTTCACCAAAAGCGTCGAGCCTTCGAGAGAGACTCATAACCGCATCGATCCCTACCGGCTTAACGAAGTCGACCGCCGCGTTCTCAAGGAATGTTTCCGTCAGGCACGCAAGCTGCAAACGCGGCTCGAGCTCGACTACCAGTTATGAACTGGCTTGCGCGCCTGTGGCATTCCGCGCCCCAACTCGGCGCCGAACACAGCCGGGCGCTCGACGCTTGGCGCAAACTGCCGGCGCCGGATTTCGGGCAGGCGCTGCAGGCTGCGCGCTGCGTCGTCGTGGACGTCGAGACCAGCGGGCTCAGACCCTACAAGGACAGCCTGATATCGATAGGCGCGGTGGCGGTCAGCGCGGGGCTGATCCGCTTCGACCAGAGTTTCGAGGTGGTGCTGCGCCAGGAGGCACCGAGCGATCATGGCAACATCCTGGTGCACGGCATCGGCGGCACGACCCAGGTATCGGGAACAGATCCCGCGGAGGGATTGATCGATTTCCTGAATTTTGCCGGCAGGGCGCCGCTGATCGGATTCCACGCTGATTTCGATCGCGTGGTGATCGCACGCGCCGTCCGCAAGGTGCTTGGCCTCGATCTAGCCAACGTCTGGCTGGATGTGGCGGTGCTGGCGTCGGCGTTGTTTGCCAAACGGGCGCCTTCCGCGCATTCCCTCGACGAGTGGATGCGGGTATTCGGCATAACCAATTACGCGCGGCACGATGCCGTCGCCGATGCGCTCGCCACGGCTCAGCTGTTCCAGATTGTCCTCGCCCAGGCGGCACAACAGGGCATGGCGAGCTGCGCCGACCTGATCAAACTTGAAACAGGCCGGCGCTGGCTGGGGGTGCGCTGACTAAATCAGAGACTCAAGCCACAGAGGGTTCTTTTCAATGCCCGCTTGACGGGTACACAGAGAACGCAGAGCAAAAACAAATAACGAAATTATCTGGGTTTGAAGCCCTTCTCGGCGAAGAATTTGAGCGCTCCGGGATGGAACGGAATCGGAGAGGCCCCGCCAAACTGGTTTTCAAACGTCATATAGCTGGTGTCCCTGGCCACCAGCATCAGATCGGGCTTCTTCTCGAACAGTGTCTTGACCATGTTGTAGGCGACTTGGTCGCTCATCTTGTCGTTGGTCACCAGCACCGCCCACACGTCCACGGTAGTGGCTTCCTTGTCCTGGCCGGGGTAGGTTTTGGCCGGCAGCGTGCCCTTGATGTACAGCGGGCCGTATTTATTGTTCATCGCCGCCACGGCGTCGCTGTGATCGATGAGTTTGATTTTGATGCCTGGTGTCGCGCCGAGATCGGTTACCGCCGGGATGGGAATCGCGGCATTGTGGATGAAGGCATCAATCTTGCGGTCCTTGAGCGCATTGACGGCTTCGGCCACGCTCAGGCGCTCCTTGATGATGTCCTTGTCGGGATCGATGCCGTAGGCTTGCAGCACGCGCAGTGCGATGATCTCGGAGCCGCTGCCGGGCGAGCCGACGGAAACGCGCTTGCCCCTGAGGTCGGACATTTTCTCGATGCCTCTTCCGTCCAGCGCCACCACATGGTTTTTCTGGGGATAGAACACCGCCAGCGTGCGCAGCGCCACTTTGTCCTTGAACTTGCCTTGTCCCCGATAGGCATCCCAGGCGGCGTCGGTCATCGAGAACCCGAGCTCCGACTTGCCCATGGACAGCAATTTGATGTTGTCGACCGAACCGCCGGTGACTTCGGCGGTAGCCTGCACGTTGGGCAGGGTTTTGGAGAAGATATTGGCCATCGCGCCGCCCAGCGGGTACCACACGCCGCCCGTGCCGCCCGTGCCGATCGACAGCCTCAGTTCGTTTTGCTGCGCCTGCGCGGCGCCGGAACAGAATGCCAGCAACGTCAACCCGGCGTAGATGATTTTTTTCATCGGATGTCCTCCTTTATGGTGTAATTCAAATTCAAATCCTGCGGCAGGATATTGACATAACGACAGGCGCCCGGCAATTTTCACCATATGGACGACAATGAACGGCATTCAGGCTTTACTCCATCCTAAAACCATCGCGA
>CAYIRZ010000251.1:0-5126 GCA_964365845.1 uncultured Streptomycetaceae bacterium | reverse complement strand
TTCGAGCGCGACGAGCAGCAGCACCAGCGGAATCATGTACGGCACGACGATGCCGATGAGCCCGATCAACCCGTCCACCACCGCGCGCCCGACCACCCCCTCCGTGGTTTGCGGTTGCCAGGCCGACGCCCACTCGACGAGCCGGGCCGCAGTCATGCTGTCGAGCCAGGTGCTGACGTCGAACACCACCCACAGCACCAGAGCGAACACGATCATGCTGCCCACCGGGCCCCAGCGCGGGCTCAGAAACAGCTCATCGAGCCAATGGCGCCAGCCGCGGCGCTCGGGCGCGCCGCCGGGACGGGCTGCCGCCTCGGCGAGCGTGGCCGCGCGGTGATGGCGGTCCGCATGGATCTCTTCCCGCAGCGCGCGCGGCAGCGTCCGGTCGGCCACCGTGCGCAGCCGGAGCACGTCCTGCACGCGCTCGGGAAAATGCTGCCGCAGCTCGTCGAGGAAATAGCGGTCGCCCGTCGCGAGCTGCAACACCAGAAAATGGAACGGGACGCGAAAGGCCTGCCGGATCTCCGGCGCGCGCAACGCATCGGCGAAGGGCTGCAGGCTGTCGCGGATGTGCGAGCTCGCCGGGAGCGGGAGCGGACAGATTCCCTGCCGCACCGCATCGAGCGCCGTGGCGAAAAGCTCGGACAGGCCGTGTCCCATGATCGCAACGGTCGGCACCACCGGCACGCCGAGGCGCCTGCCCAGCACCTTGCTGCCGACGTGCATCCCCTTGTCGCGGGCCTCGTCCATCTTGTTGAGCGCAATGACGAGGGGCCTGCCGAGTTGCAGCAAATCGAGGCTGAGTTCCAGATGGCGCTCGAGCGCCGTCGCATCGACCACCTGGATGATGACGTCGGGCGGCGCAAACGGCGCCGGGGGACCGTCGGACTCGTGCATCGATACCGGCGGGCGCTCGTCGCCCCACAGCAGGTACTTGAGCGTGGCCTGGTCCTCGGGCTGCAGATGGCGCAGGGACCGCATGCTCGGCAGATCGATAACGCGCGCCTCGTCAAGCCCGATCTCGACCGCGCATTCGTCATAAGCGCGCTGCGTGCCGGCCAGCGCGCCGCGCTGCACCGCCGTGCTCGATACCGCCTGGAACAATGTGCTCTTGCCGCTGTTGGGCAGCCCCACCAGTGCGATGCGCAACCGCCGCTTGCCGCGGAAGAGCGGGCCGCGGACGGGGATCGTGGCGGTGTGAACGGTCTTTTTTTTCATCGACCGCTACTCCGGCTTCGGCGTCCCCGGGTTTAAGAACTGATCCCGGTCAGGGCGAACACTGTTTTCGCCGCATCCGAGGTCAGGCGGACAACCAGGGCGCGCGCTGCTTCCTGCGTTTTGCTTGCGGTGGCCGCGGCGGCATCGTAACTCGTCACGTTCTGGATTTCATCGGGCAGCGGCGCCGCGAGCCTGACCGCGCAGCCCCTGTCGATCAGCACCATGACTTCCGAGATTTGCGCCAGTCCGACCGCTGCGGGATGTGCGGCGACGTATTCCATGATCGCCGCCCCGCCCCGCACGATGACCACTTTAGCTCCCAGCGCGTCCTTCAACCCCAGTTTTTCCAGGAGTTTCGCGGCATAGAGGCCGCTGGAAGCCTCGTTGTAAACCACCGCGCCCGCACCCAGCATGGCGCGCTTGAACGCTGCCGTGTCGGCGAGATCCGGCGCAGCCGCGCCGGCCTGGACGACCACGCCCATGCGCGAGCGGCCGACGAAACCGCGGCTGTCTGCGACGATAATGCCCTGGCTGGCGAGGTCATCCAGTGCCGCCGGCGTGGCGACGACGACGTCGGCGGCTTCGCCCGCTGCGATGCGCTTGCGTAACTCGGGCACCGGCGCGAATTCGACATTGACGCGGTTGCCGGTCGCGCGTTCGAATTCGGCGGCGATCTGCGCAACGCCGCGCTTGACCGCGCCCGCACTCAGAAGTTTCAGTATCGTCATTTTTTTAGCAGCGCGTTCCTGAGTTAAATAGTACCGCCCACCACTCACCACTCAACACTCAACACTCAACACTCAACATTGACCATACTCCGCCTTCAATCGACCCGCGCGCCCGAATCCTTGATCACTTTGGCCCATTTCGGGATTTCGGACTTGATGTAGGCGGCGAACCGTTCCGGCGTGCCGCCTTGGATCTGTGCGCCCTGACGGGTCAGGAACTGTATGACCTCCGCCCGTTTGAGGACGTCGTTCACCTCGCGATTGAGCCGTTCTATGATGGCGCGCGGGGTGCCGCGCACGGCCACCAGGCCGTGCCAGGTCGCCGCGTCGAAACCCGGCACGCCGGACTCGGCGATCGTCGGCAGGTCCGCCATCGTGTCGATGCGCTTTGCGGTGGTCACCGCGAGCGGCCGCAGCCGGCCAGCCTGAAGATAGGGCTGCACCGAAAGCGCGGTGGCGAATATCAACTGGCTGCGCCCGGCAAGCACATCGACCAGCGCGGGGCCCGCGCCCTTGAAGGGGATGTGGACCATCTGCACGCCGGCCATGCTTTTGAACAACTCGGCCGCGAGGTGCGCCGCCGCGCCGCTGCCCGACGACGCGTAATTGAGCTGGCCGGGACGCGCCTTGGCATAGGCGATGAATTCCTTGACTGATTTCACCGGCACCGAGGGATGCACGACCAGGATGTTGGGCTGCGAAGCAATCCACACCACCGGAACGAGATCTTTTTCCGGGTTGAACTCCATCTTTTTATAGAGCGTGGCGTTGGCCGCCAGCACGGCGTTGTTCGCGATCATCAGCGTGTAGCCGTCGGGAACGCTCTTGGCTACGATTTCGCCCGCGATGTTGCCGCCCGCGCCGGGGCGATTGTCCATGACGAAGGGCTGGCCCATGCTCTCGGACAGTTTTCCGCCGATCAGCCGCGACAGGATGTCGCTCGGCCCGCCCGGCGAAAACGCAATCACGAAGCGCACCGGCTTGGTCGGATAGGCTTGGGCGTGGGTGCCGCCCGCGGCCGCCATCAGGGACAGCATGCCGGCAGCAGCCAGAGTCAGTAACATGGGTTTGCGCATAATTCCTTCCTTCGTTTTTTTCGTCATGTCGTCCACCGATTGTAAATCCGCCGTCTTGGGATTGCTATGGTGTTGTGCTATTCTCATTCGCGAGAGAACCGCAGCATACTCAGCGCATCTCCATCCCCCTATACCCAACCTTGCCTTGCGAGGAGAAACCGTCATGAAAGAACAGAAACGCATCAAGGGCGTGCTCTCGCCCGTCGTCACGCCATTCAAAGCCGACTTGAGCCCCGACCCGGCGCGCTTCATCGCGCAATGCCGCTGGCTGCTCACGCAGAACTGCGGGCTGGCGGTGTTCGGCACCAACAGCGAAGCCAATTCGCTGTCGGTCAACGAACGCATCGCGCTCCTGGACGCGCTGCTCGCGGCCGATGTCGACCCGGCACGCATGATGCCCGGCACCGGCTGCTGCGCGCTCACCGATTCGGTGCGGCTGACCGAGCACGCGGTGAAAGCGGGCTGCGCCGGCGTGCTGATGCTGCCGCCGTTCTATTACAAGGGTGTGTCCGAGGATGGTCTGTTCCGTAATTTCGCGGAAATCATCGAACGCGTCGGCGATTCCCGGCTGCGGATTTATCTCTATCACATCCCGCCGGTCGCCGTGATCGGCATCACGCCGAAATTGGTCGAACGCCTGCTGAAAGCCTATCCGACCGCCATCGCCGGCATGAAGGACAGCTCGGGCGACTGGAACAACACCAAGACTTTCCTCGACGCCTTCGCCAAACAGGGCTTCGACGTGTTCGCCGGCAGCGAATCTTTCCTGCTCGCCAACATGCGCAATGGCGGCGCGGGCTGCATATCCGCCACCGCCAACGTCAATCCCGCTGCAATCGACAAGCTCTACCGCGAATGGAAAAACGCCGACGCCGATGCGCAGCAGAAAGCCCTGGACGCGGTACGCAATGTCGTCGGGCAGTACGTGATGATCCCCGCGCTGAAACAGGTGGTCGCTCACTACGCCAACGATCCCGACTGGGTCACGGTGCGCCCGCCGCTGGTCCAGATCACCCAAGCGCAGGCCGCGAAAGTGATCGAGGATCTGACGAAGCTCAACTTCACCATGCCCGGACTCAAGCGGGCGAACGCTCACGCCGCGGTGTCTTAGAGACCCTTATGGATTTGGGAATCAAGGGGAAGGTGGCGATCGTCACGGGAGGGAGCCGTGGCGTGGGACGGGCATGCGCGGCGTCGTTGCTCCGGGAAGGCGCGCGAGTGATGATCACCGCCCGCGACCCGCAACGGCTGCAAACAACCAGGGCAGCTCTGGCGCAGGAAACGGGGGGCGAGGTCCGGGCGGTAGCCGCCGATCTCGAGCGTGACGCCGATGCCCGGGCCCTGGTCGAAGCCACGCTCCAGGCGTTCGGCGGTCTCGACATCCTGGTGAACTGCGCCGCGACCGTAATTCCGGCCGACTTCCTCTCGCTGACGGAGGAGCGCTGGGCCGAAGTCTTCGAGCAGAAGCTCAACGGCTACGCCCGCTGTCTGCGCTACGCGATTCCTCCGATGCAGACCCGCGGCTGGGGACGGATCATCAACCTGTCCGGCGTGGCCGGGCGCGAGGCGGGGAGCAAGACCATAACCGTGGGCCTGAACAACGCCGCCGTGCTGAACCTGACCAAGTCTTTGGCGTGGACATTGGCCCCCGATAATATCCTGGTGAATGCCGTGGTGCCCCACATCATCGACACGGATCGGCAGGACGAGACGATGCGGGAGTTTGCCGTCTTGACCGGCAGGCCGGAAGCGGAAATACGCAAAGAGCGGGTAGCCAAGATCCCGCTCGGGCGGATGGGGCGGCCGGAAGAAGTTGCCGACGTGGTGACCTTCCTTGCTTCGGAACGGGCGAGCTTCGTAACGGGTGCCGCATGGCACGTGGACGGTGGCGTGACCCGTAGCATCTGACGTCGTACACCGTCGTTTCACGGTGCGCCCGCCGCTGGTCCAGATCACCAAAGCGCAAGCCGCGAAAGTGATCGAGGCTCTGGAAAAGCTCGGTTTCAAAATGCCGGTCTGACCAAAGCGGAAACCGTCGGCGCGTAACTGGATTTACGAACCAAAAAAAACGCGCTGCTTGAGCGCGTTTTTTTCGCATGGACGC
>CAYIRZ010000250.1:0-5197 GCA_964365845.1 uncultured Streptomycetaceae bacterium | reverse complement strand
GAAATCGCGTCGCGTCATGTTCATGGCTTGCTCTCCTTGTTTGCAGGGGATTCGTCTTCGAGTGTTTCAGAATGGTGGTAGACCAGCGTGGTTGCCAGCACGCCTGGGATTGCGCCCAGTTGCTCGAACAACTGCGGCATGTCCTGGTCGTCGCCTTTTTCCACGGTCACGATCAGGCGGCCGTCTGCGGTTGCGGCGTGGACTTCGACGCCGGACAGTTGTTCAATCTGCGTGCGCACATGCTCTGCACGCTCTGGCTGGGCGTGTATCAGCAGGCCAGAAATGTTCATTATTTAATAGAAAAGCAGGCAAGGCCCGTCTTTCGGGGTGCTGCGCCTGAGGCGCTCACGAGCGGATCTCACTTTGCCCCGGCAGCCGGCTGCGGTGCCAGTGCCGTCTTGGCAGGTGCGCGCCTTGCGGCCATCGCATCTTCGAGCATCTTGATCGCTTCCTGGGAGATGCTCATCGACTTGTTGATCGAGTCGGTCGCTGCGTCCGGATTGTGAAATGCCGCCCCGTTCGATGCCGTCCACCATTCCCAGTGGATCTGGGCTTCATAGTGTTTCTCGCGCACCGGGTTGAGCACTGTGTCATCGACTCCCGCGGCCTTCGCTTCCTCGAACTTGTCCACCATGCGGGTGAGCCAGAACTCGGCCTTGCGCAACTTGCCCTGCACGCGCGCATTGAGTGAATCGATCACATACCTTGCCTGCTTCTCGTCCCAGTTCCCGTGGCACTGCAGGCAGGTCTCCTTGATGTAGTGCTTGGGACTGGTCTGCCAGTGCGAGGTATAGGTCTTGCCGGTCTTCGCATCCTTGACCTTGGGCATATGGCACTGGTGACACTCGACGCCGGCGTTCTGATGCTTGGAGTTGTAGTAGTTTTCGACGTCGGGATGCTGGCCTTTCCACAACAGCGCGCCGGTGATGCCGTGCTTGAAGTCGCGGAACTTGAGGTCGTTGTAGTGCTTGGCAATCTGGTTTACATCCTTGAACGGGAAGTGGTTGGTGCGCTGATCCGACATGCCGACCGGCTTGCCGGTCGTCGGGTCGGTGCCCGGGTTGCAGTTATATTCGACGTGGCACTGCGCGCATTGCAGCTTGGTGTCATAGCGGTCGAGAATGGCGATCTTGCGCGTGTGGCCGCGCACGCCCAAGTCCTTGACGTCGATCTTGGCGGCGCGCTTGTCCTGATGCCACAGCGTGTCTTTTTCCGGCCGTGTGAGCGCCTGTATCAGCGCATCGCGTACGATGCGCGGCTTGGCCGAATGCGGGTCATGGCAGAAGAAGCAGTTGAGCGCGTGGTTCACTTCCCGCGCCATCTCCACCACCTTCGAGGTCCGGCTCCACTTGGCGGTGGGAACCGGATCGCCCATATAGGCCCAGTCGAGGATGTGATCCTGGGTCTTGCAGTTCAGGCACACCGGATTCGCCGCCGCGGCGGTGCCCGGCTTGAATGGTTTGTGATCGGCATTGTCAGGATACTGGTCGTTGATCGCGTCCCCGACTTTGAAGTTGCCGCCGGGACGGGTCAGATATTGCCAGCCGTCCTTGGGTGCAAAGCGGCCGCCGAAAGCGCGGTCCACCACGAACTGGTCGAGCACCATGAAGGCGTGTGAGCGCGGCACGTTATGCTCCTTGGTGAAGCCGTGCGGCGCCATCAGTTTGTCCCATGCCGGGTTGGGCGACGGACCGATGGCCTGCGATTTTTCGAAGCGGGCGGGTTTATCCCAGTTCATTTGGTACATCGTCTTGAACTGGTTTTCGTGGCAGGTGCCGCAGGCGGCGGGATCCACCTTGGTGGTGGGGCGAGCCTTGGAATCTGTCAGGTGCTTGTCGAGTTCGGTGTGGCAGTTGTTGCAGCCGACACTGGCATGCTTGCCGGAAGTGTGAAAGTCCTTGATCGGTGCGTGACAGGCGTAACAGGCAGAGGCGTCGACAGAGGCTTTCTTGGCGGGGAATTTCTTGGGCTGTTGCGCCAGCGCCGGCGCTGCGAGAAAAGACAGCATCGCCAGTGCCGATACAATGCGCGAAAGTGCGGCGAAATAACTGATCTGCATGGTTTTTCTCCCTGACCAAACTGACCGGTAATCCGATTACCCCCAACCCCACCTATGGAAGTGGAACATAACTCGGATCCGGAGAATTTGATTCAGATCAACAAAAACACATATCACCATGGCTATACGCTGACCGGGATCGGCCGCGAGGCGGGTTTGCACTACGCCACGGTAAGTTGCATTATTTCTTGGCGCTCTTGGCGGTAAAGTCTGATACTTTTTATAGCTGGAATTTGTCACTGAGGACAGCGATGAAAATCAAGCGTATCGAGCATGTCGGCGTAGTGGTGCGGGACACCGAAGCGAGCCGGCGGTTGTGGGAAGACTGTTTCGGCATTCGCCTAGGCGGCACCGAGGAATACAAGGATAAGCCCGTGAAACTCGCGCTCTATCCGGTCGGCGAGTCCATGGTCGAACTGATCGCGGGCACCACGCCCGACAGCAAGCACGCGCGCATGGTCGCCGAGGGCAAGGGCGGGCTCAATCACATCTGCTTCGAGGTCGAGGATATCGACGAAGCGCTGGCGGAGTTGAAAGCAAAAGGGATTCCGCTCATAGATCAGGTGCCGCGCATCGGCCACGCCGGCTGCCGCATCGCCTTCATCGACCCGGCCGCCACCGAGAACTGCCTGATCGAACTCGCGGAGCTGCCCGCGGTGCCGGCGCATCACCCGTAGGGCACAGGGAGTAGAGCTTGGCGTTGGGTATTATATTCCAGACTGTATTTTTCGCTCTGTCTGCCGTAATAGTATGATGTGGTGGAAAAGGGGCCGTCAGGCGCCTCGTTCCGGCCGCTTGTTTTGGGTGGTTCGGCATTTTCCGGAAAAGGATTATGTGCATGTGGCTCAGGATAACGGTGGTAATGCTGATGCTGGCGGGCATGGTGCCGGTCGGCGGCCATGCCCAAGAGGCGTCGCGCGCAACGACGGAGACCATCCAGGCGCTCAAGCAGGGAGGGTTTGTCCTTTACATGCGTCATACAGCGTCGGATACCTCAAAACCGGACCGCACGCCCACCGTGAATCTCAAGGATTGCTCGACGCAGCGACCATTGTCGGACGAGGGGCGGCGTCAGGCCGTCCACATCGGGGAGGCGATGCGCGCCTTCGGCATTCCGGTCGGAGAAGTGCTGGTGAGCCCGTATTGCCGGGTCAAGGAAACCGCGGCACTCGCTTTCGGCCACCACTATACCGTCAGGCCCAGCCTCATGACGACGTCCAACCTGCCCGAGCAGGAGAAAAAGCCCCTGCTTGAGGATTTGCGCGCGCTGCTGGCGAAACCGGTTCCGGACGGCACGAACCGGCTGCTGCTGTCGCACAATGCGCCTCTGATGGATGCGGTAGGTATTTTCCCCAAGCCTGAAGGCGTCGTGCTCGTGTTTCGCCCGGATGGCAAAGGCGGTGCCGATCACGTTGCCACCATCAAGCCCAACGACTGGGATAGGCTGACTACCCCGTCGCACTGATGACCCCATCGTCTTACCTGCCGCGGTTTCTCGGGCCTGCGTTGGTGGCTGTTGTCCTGGCGGCGAGCATGGCAACGTGGTCGCTGCTGCACCTCAGAAGCGAGATCACCGGGCTGGCCGGCCACCAAAAAGCGGAACTGGACGAAGCGGTGCGCGCTACGCGTCTGATCGAGGACCTGCTCGCAATTCAAGCGCTGGTTGCCGAGGCGCTGGAAGGGGCGGCCGCGGGGCAACTGGACGAGGAAAAGGTCTACATTCGCCACAGCCAGGTGGTGACCCGGTTCGCGGCGATGCACGGCGAAGTAGACACGTTGATAAATGCCGTCCGCGAGCGCCCCGATGCAGACCCCGCGATTCGAGCGGAGGCCGAGCGTACCGGCCGCGCGTTCGATGCGTATCGTGCCATCGCCATGGCAGCGACCGACATTGCTGCGGTGAGGACGACAACCGCGCGCGGGAACATCGCCGGAACTTATCGCGACTTCGCGGATTTCTTCTCGGGCGCCCGCAAAATCAGCAACTGGTATATCTCGTCCGTGCTGCGGGGCACGGCGCGGGTGCACGACACGTTCGATGCGGTGCTGATCCGGGTCGCCCTGTTCAGCGCTGCGGGATTGATGGTCGTTTTTCTGATTGTGCATTTCGTCGCCCGCGCGCAAAGCGCCAATCTTGCGGAACGCAACCGCCAGCTGGCCGCCGCGAAGGAAACCGCTGAGATCGCAAACCGGGCTAAAAGCACGTTCCTCGCCAACATGAGTCACGAGATTCGCACGCCGATGAACGGCGTCGTGGGCATGCTACAGTTGCTTCTCGGCACGCAGCTTACCGCGGAGCAGCGCAATTTTGCGCGGGTGGCCGATGGCAGCGCGCAAACGCTGTTGGGCCTCATAGACGACATCCTCGATCTGTCCAAGATCGAGGCGGGCCGCGTCGAACTCGAGCGCATCGACTTCGATCTCTACGACGTCGTTACCCAGACTGCCGACATGCTCGGCGCACGCGCGCGGGACAAGGGGCTCGAGTTCGTCTGTCGCGTGGACCCCGCCAGTCCGCGCCAGGTCTGCGGTGATCCGGGCAGACTGAGGCAGATCCTGTCGAATCTGCTCAACAATGCAATCAAGTTCACCGCGCAGGGCCAAATTGCGATCGAAGTCGTCCCGCAAGCCGCTGCGGGCGAGCGTATCAAGGTGCGCTTCGACATTCATGACACCGGCATCGGGATCTCCGCCGAACAGCTCGATACGCTGTTCACACCCTTTACCCAGGCCGACGTTTCGACGACGCGCAAGTTCGGCGGCACCGGGTTGGGCCTTTCGATCTGCAAGCACCTGGTCGATCTGATGGGTGGCACGATCAGCGTGCGCAGCGAACCGGGCAAGGGATCCGCGTTCACGTTCGTCGTGCCTTTCGCTCCCGCCGGCAAGCCGGCGCAGGCGCTCATGGCGGCGAGTGCGGAGGTCGAGCCGGCCCGTTTCAACGCAGTGCGCGTGCTGGTCGTCGAAGACAATCCGGTCAACCAGCTCGTGGTTGCGCGCATGCTAACCAAGGAGGGATGCGTCGCACAGGTCGCGGCGGACGGACGGCAGGCGCTGGAAGCACTGCGCAACGCGCGCTACGATCTCGTGCTGATGGACTGTCAGATGCCGGTGATGGACGGCTACGAGGCGTCCCGG
>CAYIRZ010000249.1:2927-5205 GCA_964365845.1 uncultured Streptomycetaceae bacterium | reverse complement strand
AGCGCATGTTCCACCGACTGCTTGCGCACCGCTTCGCGATCGCCCGCAAAATGTTGTGTTTCCGAACGCGCCTCCCCGTCCTTGACGCCCCAGGCCAAACACACCGTGCCGACCGGCTTCTCCAGCGTGCCGCCGCCCGGTCCGGCGGTGCCGCTCACCGCCACGGCAATCTGGGCATGGCTCGCGGCCAGCGCGCCCCGCGCCATTTCCCGCACGGTCGGCTCGGAAACCGCCCCATGCGTGGCCAGCGTATCGGCGCTCACATTGAGCATTTCGCGCTTGGATATATAGGTATAGGTGATAAATCCGCGCTCGAACCACTCCGAACTGCCGGGCACCATGGTTACCGCTGCGGCGACCCAGCCGCCAGTACAGGACTCGGCGGTCGCGAGCATGAGCCCGCGCGCCTGCAGTGCCTGCCCGACCTGTTCCGCCAGCCGATAAAGCCTTTCGTCGGCCATATTCTCCTTTCAGCCCATGAGGTTCAACCACAGCGCCAGCACCAGCAAGGTGTAGAACGCGGCGATCAGATCGTCGAGCATCACGCCGAAACCGCTCTTGAATGTCCGGTCGTAGTAACGGATCGGTTGCGGCTTGAGGATATCGAACAACCGGAACAGCAGGAACGCGCAGGCCTGCCAATAAAGGGTATCCGGCGTGAAAAACAACACCAGCAGGAAGGCGACGACTTCGTCCCACACCATGCCGCCGTGATCCGCCACGCCGAGCGCGCGTCCGGTTTTCCCGCACGCCCAGATACCCGCGACGAACATCGCTGCAAGCAGCACCAGAAACTCTATTTTAGAAAACCGCGGCTGAAGCAGCCAGAACAACGGAAAAGCGAGCAGTGTTCCGGCCGTGCCCGGCGCGCCGGGTACCAGGCCCGCCCCGAAGCCGAATGCCAGCAAATGCGCCGGGTGCCGCAGCACGAAGCGCCATGATGGTTTAAGAGTCCCTAACATAATGAAAAATGATCGAATCCGCCGCGTGTCATGTTCATCGGCCTGCCGTCGCGCGCCAGC
Source organism: uncultured Streptomycetaceae bacterium (assembly GCA_964365845.1). Lineage (GTDB taxonomy): Bacteria > Pseudomonadota > Gammaproteobacteria > Burkholderiales > SG8-41 > CAKKQX01. The sequence continues at coordinate 4,183 of CAYIRZ010000249.1, read as the reverse complement.
ACCACGACTTCTGGCGTGGCGCGTGCCGCACGCCGCACCGCACCGATGCAGGTCAGTTTCAGGCCGAGGCGGCGCGCGATGCCGAGTATGGCCTGATGCCTGGCGGGCGCCGCGGTAAAGCACAGCTCGTAATCGTCGCCGCCGGCGAGCAATGCCGCGCGCGCGGCAGGCCGTTGCAGATGACGCTTCATGATCGCCGAAACCGGCAGCCTTTCGAATTCGATGCTTGCAGCAACGCCCGAGCGCTCGCAGATATGGCCGAGGTCGGCGAGCAGGCCATCGGATATATCGATGGCGCTGCGGGCGATTTTTCGCAGCGCCTCGCCCAGCGCGATGCGCGGCGCGGGCACATGCAATCGCCGCGCGACCATCGCGAGTTCCTGCCGCCCGAGGCTGATGCGCTTCCTGAACGCCGCCAGCGCCAGCGCGGCATCGCCCAGATGCCCCGACACCCAGATCTCGTCACCGATGCGCGCGCCGTCGCGCCTTAACGCCTGCCCGGCCGGGACCTCACCCATAATCTGCACGCAGATATTGAGCGGGCCGCGGGTGGTGTCGCCGCCGACCAGATCAACGCGGTGCTTGCGTGCCAGCCGCATGAAGCCGCCGGCAAAAGCACGCAGCCAGGACGCCTCGGCTTTGGGCAGCGCCAGGGACAAAGTCGCCCAGCGCGGTGTCGCGCCCATCGCCGCCATGTCGGAAAGATTGACCGCCAGCGCCTTGTGCCCGAGCAGCCCGGGATCGGCATCGGCAAAAAAATGCCGCCCGCAAACCAGCATGTCGGTGGATACCGCCAGTTCCATGCCGCGCGCGACGCGGACCAGCGCCGCATCATCGCCCACCCCGAGCAGCGCGCCGGGCGCCGGATACGTGAAGTAGCGCTTGATCAGCTCGAATTCGGTAAGGGAGATCCTCTTCACTCCTTCACCCTTCACCCTTCACCCCTCACCCTTCACTTCTCCCGCCTGCTTGCGCTGCTCCTCAAGCTGTTGCTGCTGCTCGAGCCACTTCTTTTTCAGCAGCTTCGGAAAATAGAAATCGACCGCGGCAAAACCAAAGAAGAAAACCACCAGCATCATCGCGGTGCCGCGCGACATGGACGAAGTGGCCGCGAACAGCACGTACATACCGAGAATAAGATTGACCACACCGGCAAAATAAAAGGCATAAATGCGTTTCTTGAGTCGCGGATCCATTTCGTTCAATTCACTCTCCTAGAGCAGCCTGTCGGACTTAAGCTTCTTGAGGCGGCGCGT
>CAYIRZ010000249.1:0-2827 GCA_964365845.1 uncultured Streptomycetaceae bacterium | reverse complement strand
GGCCTGACCTCAAGCGCCCGCACGCGTGCCGCCAGCTTGTCGAGCACGCCGTTGACGAACTTGTGGCCGTCGGTGCCGCCATAAGTCTTGGCCAGCTCGACCGCCTCGTTGATCACCACCCGGTACGGCACTTCCGGCTGGTGCATGAGTTCATAACCTGCCAGCAGCAGCACGCCGCGTTCGACCGGACTCAATGCGTTAAAGCCGCGGTCGATGCAAGGAACGATCTCCCGCTCCAGCGCGGCCGCATGTTTCACCGCGCCCTCGAGCAGCGTCGAGAAATATCCGACGTCGATCTTGTCGAACCCCCTGGCTTCGGCAAGCTGCTGGGCGATGATCTTGGGATCGGTGTGCGCGAGTTGCCACTGATACAGGCCCTGCAGCGCAAATTCGCGCGCTCTGCGGCGGCTACTTTTCATCGTCGAGTCGCCTCAGCAGATTCGCCATTTCTATCGCCGCCAGCGCGCAGTCGGCGCCCTTTTGCGCCATGCGCGCCAGCGCCTGGTCGTCGTCCTCGGTGGTAAGAATGCCATTGGCAATCGGCACGCCGGTGTCGAGCTGCACATTGGTGATGCCGCTTGCCGACTGGTTGGCAACGAGCTCGAAATGATAGGTTTCGCCGCGGATCACCGCGCCGAGCGCGATCAGCGCGTCGTATTTTCCGCTTTGCGCCAGCTTCTGCAGCGCGAGCGGCGCCTCCAGCGCGCCGGGCACGGTCACGATGCGCACATCGGCTTCGCGCACGCCGTGCTTGACGAGCGCGGCGCTGCAGGCCGACAGCAGGCCTTCGCCGACATCGGTATTGAAACGGCTCACGACGATGCCGATCTTCAGGCCGGCGCCGTTGAAATCGGGCTCCACTTCTTCGATATTGTCGTATCTTGTCATAATATATTGATTTAATTAAGTTTTTTTAGGCGGCTGCAAATAGCCGGTCACTTCCAGGTCGAAGCCCGTCATGCTCGGCATGCGGCGCGGCAGCGCCAGCAGCCGCATTTTCCTGACCTTGAGGTCGCGCAGGATCTGCGCGCCGATGCCGTAATTCCTGAGCGCGAGCTTCGGCGGTTTCGCATCCGCGCGCTGCGGCCGCACGTGTTCGAGCAATTCGTCCGCGGTCTCCAGACGGTGCAGCAGCACGATGACGCCGCACTCGGCGCGGCTGATGGCCGCGAGCGCATCGTTGCAATTCCACGAATGGCTGGTGCTGGCGGTGTCCAGCAGATCGATCACCGACAGCGGCTCGTGCACGCGCACCAGCACCTCCTTGTCGCCGGCGGGCCTGCCCTTGACCAGCGCCAGATGCGTGGCGTTGCCCACCTTGTCGCTGTAGGCGTATAGCCGGAAGCGGCCGTGGACGGTCTCGATATCGCGTTCGGCAACGCGATTGATCAGCGATTCGGTGCTGCTGCGGTAATGAATGAGATCGGCGATGGTCCCGATCCTGAGCTGGTGCTGCGCGGCGAATTCCTCCAGGTCCGGCAGGCGCGCCATCTCGCCGTCGTCCTTAAGGATTTCGCAGATCACCGCCGCCGGCATCACGCCCGCCAGCCGCGCCAGATCGCAGCCCGCTTCGGTATGCCCGGCGCGCACCAGCACGCCGCCGTCCTGCGCCATCAGCGGAAAAATATGGCCCGGCTGCACGATGTCGCGCGAACTGGCGTCGGCGCGCATCGCCGCCCGCACCGTGCGCGCGCGGTCGGCGGCGGAAATGCCCGTGGTCACGCCCTCGGCGGCCTCGATCGACACCGTGAAATTGGTGCCGAGCGGAGAGCGGTTGTTGGCGACCATCAGCGGCAGGTTGAGCTGGCGGCAGCGGTCTTCAGTGAGCGTGAGGCAGATGAGCCCCCGGCCGTAGCGCGCCATGAAGTTGATGGCCTCGGGCGACACAAACTCCGCGGCCATCAGCAGATCGCCTTCGTTCTCGCGGTCCTCCTCATCGACGAGAACGGCCATTTTGCCGGCCTTGATGTCGGCAATGATTTCCGTGATCGGACTGATAGCCATATTTTCCGGATACTCTTTCAGGCGTCATTATCTGACTGTCTCAGGCGCTCGGCGTAACGCGCCAGCATGTCGGCTTCCAGATTGACCCGGTCGCCGGCTTTCAATTGCCGCAGGTTGGTCGCCCGCAGCGTGTGCGGGATCAGATTGACCGTGAATTCGGCGCCGTTCACTTCGTTCACCGTGAGGCTCACGCCGTTGATTGCAACCGAGCCTTTGCGCGCGATGTATTTCGCCAGTTCGCGCGGCGCAGTGATCGCCAGCAGCCGATTGTCCCCCACTGCTTCGCAACGCGCCACCATCCCGATACCATCGACGTGGCCGCTCACCAGATGCCCGCCGAGCCGGTCCGACAGGCGCAGCGCTTTTTCCAGATTGACGCGAGCATTCCCGGCAAAACCCGCAGTACAAGCAAGCGTTTCCTGCGATACGTCAGCCTCGAACGCGGCCGGCTTCAGCGCCACCACGGTCAGGCACACGCCATTGACCGCAATGCTGTCGCCCACCGCCACGTCGTCGAGCGGCATGCCGCCGGCATCGACGGTCAGCCTCAGGCCGCCCGGCGCCGGTTCTGCTCCGGCAATTTTTCCCACCGCGGCGATGATCCCGGTGAACATTATACGTTTATCACCCTGGCAATCACGCGAATATCGTTGCCGACCATGCGCAGATCGTGGATTTTCAGCTCGTGGCGGCCGTTCAAATCCTCGAGTTCAGGCAGATGGAACATGCCGCGCGCGGCATCCCCGATGAGATGCGGCGCGAGATAAATCACCAGTTCGTCCACCAGCCCTTCCGCGAGCAGCGAGCCGTTCAGCCTGAAACC
>CAYIRZ010000248.1:1452-5206 GCA_964365845.1 uncultured Streptomycetaceae bacterium | reverse complement strand
GCAATCGCATGCCGATGGTTTGCACCCGGGCTACGGCTTTCTGGCGGAGAACCCGGAGTTTGCCCAGCGCGTGCAGGTCGCCGGCGCGCGCTTCATCGGCCCGTCGCCGAAATGGATAGACGCGATGGGACACAAAACCCGTGCGCGCGAACTCGCTGCGCAGTACGGCATGCCGCTGTCGCAAGGCTCGGGCGTGCTGCCGGTGGAGAACGACGCCATACTCGCCGCTGCGCGCGCGATCGGCTTTCCGGTGCTGGTGAAACCGGCGGGCGGCGGCGGCGGCATCGGCATGCTGCCGGTGAAGGACGAGGCGCAATTGCTGGAGGCAGTCGAGCGTTCGCGCTCGATGGCGAGCCGCGGCTTTGGCTCCACGGAGGTTTATCTCGAGCGCCTGATCGAGCGTCCGCGCCACGTCGAATTCCAGGTGCTGGGCGATGCGCACGGCGGCGCGGTGCATTTGTTCGAGCGCGACTGCTCGACCCAGAGGCGCAATCAGAAAGTGATCGAGGAGGCGCCGGGGCCGGCGCTCGCCCGCGATAAAGTCGATGCGGTGGCCGACCGGATCGCGGGCATCATGCGGCAGATGGGCTACGACAACATCGGCACGGTGGAAATGTTGATGGGCGCTGACGGCGAATTCAATTTCCTCGAAATGAACACGCGGCTGCAAGTCGAGCACGGCGTGACCGAAGAAGTGACCGGCGTCGATCTGGTGCGGGCGCAGATCCGCTCCGCGGCAGGCGAGAAGCTCGCCGCGATCCTGCCGCAGAAAATTAAAGTGCAGGGCCATGCGATCCAGGCGCGTGTCTATGCCGAGGACCCGAAGAATTTCTTTCCTTCGCCCGGAAAACTCACGGTGTTCCGCCCACCGCAGGATGCGCGGGTGCGCGTCGAAACCGGCTATGCCGAGGGGCGCGACGTGACGCCGCACTACGACCCGATGATCGCCAAGGTCATCGTGCATGCCGCTACGCGCGAAGCGGCGATCGACGGGCTGATCGAGGCTCTGGCGGCATTTGAAATTCAGGGCATCAAGAACAACATCCCGGCGGTGCTGGCTATCCTGCGCTCGGAGCCGTTCCGCGAAGGGCGGGTGCATACCGGACTTATTCCGGAAGTGCTGGCCAAAAAATGATTGAACCGCCAAGACGCCAAGACGCCAAGGAAAACAAAAACAAGAGAGACGGCTTCCAAATAACAGGTAAAGCATTCAGTCCGGGCCAGGCATCAAATTTGACCCAGATGGAATTTAATTTTATTTACTTTTCTTGGCGTCTTGGCGTCTTGGCGTCTTGGCGTCTTGGCGTCTTGGCGGTTAATAGGATTTTAGGATTTTTAAAATGAACCAAATCGCAGAAGCAAGAAAACAAAACCGCAGCGCGCTCGACGAGCAAGCGGGCAAGGCTTTGCTCGCGGGTTACGGCGTGGCGGTGCCCCTATCCGTCATGGTCGCGGGCGCGGACGAAGTCGGGCAGAAAACGAAGCCGCTTAAATTTCCGGTCGTAGTGAAAGTGATGTCGCCCGATATCCTGCACAAGAGCGACGCCGGTGGCGTCCGTATCAACCTGCGGACGCCAGAAGAGGTGATCGAGGCCGTTCGTGCGATGCAGGTGGAACCGGTGATCGCGGCGGCGCGCATCGATGGTTTCCTGATCGAGGAAATGGCGCCCGCCGGGCAGGAAATGGTGATCGGCGGTCTGCGCGATCCGCAGTTCGGGCCGCTGGTGATGGTGGGCCTGGGCGGCATTTTCGTCGAGGTGCTGGCCGATGTGTCGTTCCGCATCTGCCCGATCACGCGGCTCGATGCGCAGGAGATGCTGGCGGAACTCAAGGGCGCGGCGATACTCAAGGGCGCGCGCGGCCGCAAACCCGTGTCGCAGGAGGCGATCATCGATGTACTGCTCAAGGTGGGCGGCGAAAACGGGCTGCTCATGGCGCACGCCGACGACATCAAGGAGGCCGATATCAACCCGCTGATCGTGTCCGAGTCCGGCGCGGTGGCGGTGGATGCACGCTTTATTCTTACCTGAAGCGCTGATAAGAATTAAAACCTGTCAGCCACAGAGGTCACAGAGGTCACAGAGGCCACAGAGTTTTCTTTTCAATACCACTTTGAGGGGTACACAGAGAGCACCGGGGAAATACAAGCAACAAAATATGATTTGTATCCGATTGTTTTAAAAGGTATTTATGGGTTCTCTCTGTGACCTCTGTGTTCTCTGTGGCTAATGTTTTTTTGGCTTTGAATTTTGTCTTTTTTGATAAGGTTTTTAGATGAATTCCAGCGTTGTAGATCGATTCATGCCGCTGTTCGCACCGAAAACGGTGGCGGTGGTCGGCGCCTCGACCAAGGGCACGGCGCTGCCGAATATATTCATCCGCCGCATCCGCGAGTTCGGCTACAGCGGAGAGATTTATCCGATCCATCCATCCGCCGAGGAGATCGACGGCCTGCGCGCTTATCGCAGCCTGGCCGAGACGCCGCAGCCGGTGGACTACGCTTATATCGCGATCGCCGCCGCGCAGATTCCGGCGCTGCTGTCCGCAGCCAAGGGCCATGTGCGTTATGCGCAAGTGATTTCCAGCGGTTTCGGCGAGGTCGACGAAGGCAAGAATCTGCAGGATGAGCTGGCCGCCGCCGCGCGCGCGGGCGGCATGCGCCTGCTTGGCCCCAACAGTCTTGGCATCTATACGCCGCGCGGGCGCGTCACGTTCACCGAGATCGGACCGAAGGAGACCGGACCGGTCGGCATCATTTCGCAAAGCGGCGGGCTCGGCACCGACATCATCCGCCGCGGCATGGGCCGCGGCCTCAGGTTCTCGGGCCTGGTGACGGTCGGCAATTGCGCCGACATCACGCCGAGCGACCTGCTCGAGTTCTATCTCGCCGATCCGCAGACGCGCGTCATCGGCATGTATATCGAAACCGCAAAGGACGGCCGGCGCCTGTTCGAGATCCTGCGCGACGCGAAATCGCGCAAGCCGGTCGTCATTCTCAAGGGGGGGCGCACCAGACAGGGGCTGATGGCAGCAGCTTCGCACACCGGTTCGCTTGCCGGCGACGACCGCGTCTGGATCGCGCTCTCTCGGCAGACCGGCTGCATCCTGGTCGACACGCTCGACCAGTTCATCGACACCCTGCTCATGTTCCAGACGCTGACACCGCAACCGCAGCACCCGACGCAGCGCGTGGTGCTGTTCGGCAACGGCGGCGGCACCAGCGTACTCGCCACTGATTTCTTCGCGCGGCTCGGGCTCGATGTCGTGCCTTTCGCGCAGCCGATCATAGAGGCGCTGGCGGCGCTCAGGCTGCCGCCGGGAACGAGCATCACCAATCCGGTGGATTGCCCGGTCGGCACGCTGCAGCAGGAGGAAGGGCGTGTCGCCGAGAAAATCCTCGACATCATTTACGCCAGCGGCAAGCCGGAAGCGCTGGTAGTGCATCTCAACCTGTCGGCCTTCGTCGGCCGCACCAAGCCGGAAGTGCTGGACAACCTGATGCAGGCCGCGCTGCGCGCGCAATCCCATTATCCGGGGCAAGCGCATTTCATCCTGGTATTGAGATCCGACGGCGAGCCCACGCTCGAAGAGCGCAAGCGCGAGTTCCGCGCCAACGCCGTTGCCCTCGGCATTCCCGTCTACGACGAGATGGCCAACGCCGGCCACGCGCTCGCGGCGCTGCAGGCATACGAGCGCTTCGTGCATACCCGCGGCGGTTGAGTACTTCAAAACACAAGAAGCAACCGCCGATGAA
>CAYIRZ010000248.1:0-1352 GCA_964365845.1 uncultured Streptomycetaceae bacterium | reverse complement strand
ACGCCGATTAAACCAACGTCAAAAGCTTTTGTTACCAATGACAAATATTAGTATATAAAAACAATAGGTTATATTATGGCTTTGTGTAATTGCGACTTGGAGTTTTAGATTTTCATCGGCGTACCCGTCAAGCGGGTATTGAGAAGAATCTATCGGCGTTCGAACCCTCTCCCCCGCCCCCTCTCCCGACACGGGAGAGGGGAGGCATTTGCTTCCCTTCTCCACTCGGGGGGAAGGGTCAGGGATGAGGGATGGGCGGCTGATTTTTTTGATTTGTTACGGGATCTAAATGAAATGGAAACCCTGAAAGTCGGAATGAAAGACACCCTGGTATGGGAGGTCACGGAGAAGCTCACCACCACGCGCGGCGAATACAAGGTGTTTTCGACCCCGTCGATGGTGCTGTTCGTCGAGATGGCGGCGCACAAGCTGGTCGCGCCTCATCTCCAACCCGGCCAGTGGCAGGTCGGCTTGTCCGTGAATATCCGCCACATGGCGCCGACGCCGATCGGCAAGCAGGTCCGCGCCGAAGTCGAGCTTACCGGCATCGACCGGCGCAAGCTCACGTTCAAAGTCAAGGTGTTCGACGATGTCGAACAGGTCGGCGAAGCCGAGCACGAACGTTTCGTGATCGACGTCGACAAGTACACGGAGCGGCTCAGGAAGAAAATCGCCGGCTGAAAAAAACAATTGGCTACATTGCATCCTGGCAGATCCTTGAACCCTTTTCGCATGTAGCTACAATATGGCTACACTGTTACCGCAAACACATACAACCCACTATATTTACTGAACTTTTTATTCTCATTCCTATCCGTTATTACATCAGCCAAACTCTAAAACCGCTTACGACCCCCAAGCCTTTTCCTAGCCAAGCCTGACCTAAAACATATGTTGACCTCTGAAATTCGCTCTCGCATCGAACCGGAACTGAAGGAAAAAGCACAAGACATTCTTGGTCGATGTGGATTAAACATCAGTGACGCGATCAGGCTGTTTTTGCGCCAAGTAGTCGCAACAAAGGGCTTGCCGTTCGAGATCAGGGAGATCCCGAATGCGGAAACCCGTGTGGCAATGACTGAGGCACGACAAACTCCTGCGCGTTATTCAACTGCAAAGGATTTGTTCGATGACCTCGAAGGCAAACGCGCCAAGAAAAAGCGGGGCAACAAAGCAGTTCGTTAAAGACTGGCGGTGGCTGGAACGCAGTGGCCGCTACCGGTGAAGAAGTGATTTTCGTCCGGACGGGCACGCATTCCGAGTTGTTCGAGTAACAGGCCTATCTATTATCTATCGTTACCGGAGCCTATTGCCGCGCGCGAGCGCGCCTGCCAGTGGAGATGGTGTGCACA
>CAYIRZ010000247.1:0-5227 GCA_964365845.1 uncultured Streptomycetaceae bacterium | reverse complement strand
CGGTGAATGGGGGCCAAGCCCGACAGGCTGCTAAACATATCATCATTGGCATCGAACATGCCTCTCAATTTCAACCGGCGCCCAAGGGAACAAGTATGGCCATCGACGACATTCTGAAAACCGCCCGCGAGCGGGCGCAACAAATGGGGCTTACTTATGAAGGCGCACTGCTGCCAAGCGAGGCTTACCAAATCTGGAAAGAAGCGCCCAACGCCTGCATCGTTGATGTGCGCACACGCGCCGAATGGGACTGGGTCGGCCGCATTCCCGGCGCCGTGGAAATCGAGTTCTTGGGCTACCCTGGCAACAAATCGAATCCGTCTTTTCCCGCCGAGCTTGAGCAGAAAGTCAACAGGGAAGCGTTGGTGATGTTCATCTGCCGCAGTGGCGGTCGTTCACATAATACCGCGATGCTGGCGACACAAGCCGGTTATGCCAACTGCTACAACGTGCTCGAAGGCTTCGAGGGCGACAAGGATGCTGCCAGCCATCGCAACACCAAGGGGGGGTGGCGCGCGGCCGGCCTGCCGTGGACGCAGAGTTGAAACAAAGGCCGCGATTAACGGCCCGCCGGGAAACGCGGCCTGGCCATGGCGGCAAACGCACGAAATAGAACCAGGCCGTTATGCAACGGCCCAGTTCACTACACCCGTGTAGCCGGTTGCCAGCACTATCAGGCCGAACACGATGCGGTACCAGGCAAAGACACTGAAATCATGCGTCGCAATATAGCGCAGCAGCCAGCGTACGCACAGAAATGCCGAGACGAACGCCACGACACCGCCAACCAGGAACTCTCCGAGATCCCCCGAATTGAGCAAGGTACGGTGCTTATAAAGGTCATAGAGGCCGGCCGCCACCAGTGTCGGCACGGCCAGAAAAAATGAAAATTCGGTAGCCGCGCGGCGTGAAAGACCAAACAGCATGCCACCGATGATGGTGGCCCCTGAGCGCGAAGTCCCCGGGATCAGTGCAAAAGCCTGGGCCAACCCCACCTTGAGCGCATCCTTCCATGTCATGTCGTCCACGCTTTCCACCGTTGTCTGCCGCGGGTGACGCTCAACCCACAGGATGATCAAGCCACCGACGATGAAAGCAAACGCAACGGGCTCCGCCTGAAACAGATGACGCTTGATCGCGCTGGCGAAAGCGAGTCCGAGCAATGCGGCCGGCAGGAACGCAACCACGAGGTTCAACACGAAACGCTGCGCGGCGGGGTCGCTGCCGAGGCCGGTAAATACATGCATAAAACGTTCTCGGTACTCCCACACTACCGCCAGCATGGCGCCGGTCTGGATCACGATCTCAAACACTTTGCCTTTGTCGTCGTTGAAATCGAGCAACTGCCCGACGATGATCAGGTGACCTGTGCTCGAAATCGGCAGGAATTCGGTAAAGCCCTCGACGACCCCGAGAATCAGGGCTTTCCCAAGTATTATCCAGTCCACTTACGCTCCTTGCGCGAAAAACGTTGCGACTACTCGTAACGCAGAGCTTCTATGGGCAACAGCCGTGAAGCCTTGCGCGCCGGGTAAAACCCGAAGAATATGCCGATCGCGGCAGCAAATCCGACCGCCAGCGAAACCGCCTGCGTGTTGACCTGTATCCGCCAGCCGGCAAAGTGCCCGATGGCGTAGGATCCCCCGACACCGAGCACGATTCCGCACAGGCCGCCCATGAGCGCCAGCGTTACCGCTTCCACCAGAAATTGCGAAAGAATGTCGCGCCCACGCGCGCCCACCGCCATCCTGAGTCCAATCTCGCGCGTGCGCTCGGTGACCGAGACCAGCATGATGTTCATGATGCCGATGCCCCCCACCAGCAGCGACACCGAAGCCACCGCTGCCAGCAGCAGCGTCATGATGCGGCTCGATTCCTCGCGCGCACCCAGCACCTCGGAAAGATTGCGCAGCGTGAAGTCGTCGTCCTGGCCGGACTGCACGCGGTGGCGCTGCCGCAGCAACCTTCTCATCTCGCCTTCGGCTTCCGTCATGTTGCCACCCTCGCGAATCTTGATCGAGATCGATTGCACGGATCGCTGCTTCGCGGCAGTGCCCCCGAGCACGCGATTGCGCGCGGTGGAAATCGGCATCAGCATCACGTCATCCTGGTCCTGGCCCATCAGGCTCTGGCCTTTGCGTTCCAGCACACCGATCACCTGCATCGGGACTTTGCGCACGCGGATCACCTGACCGATCGGATCGGCATCACCGAACAGATTGCGCGCAACCGTCTCGCCCAGCAACACCACCTTGCCCGCTCCGGTGAGGTCGGCGGGATCGAACCCCTTGCCGGAAGCAATCACCCAGTTGCGCGCTTCGAAATACTCCGGGGTAATGCCGTAGAACACGGTGGACCAGTTATTATTTCCCGCCACCACCTGGCCGGTCCCGCGCAGGGTAGGCGCGGCCGCCTGGACGTCAGTCACTTCGCGCTGGATCGCGGAAGCATCGTCTTCCGTCAGCGAAGAACGCGATCCCGCGCCCATGCGCACACCGCCCGAGGTCACCGACCCCGGCAACAGAATGATGAGATTGGAGCCGAGGCTCTTGATCTGTTCCTCCACCTGCGCCTGGGCGCCGGCGCCGACTGCAATCATGGTAATTACCGCCGCCACCCCGATGATAATGCCGAGCATGGTCAGGATGCTGCGCAACTTGTTCACGCGCAGCGCGCGCAGCGCAATGCGAATGCTGGCGATCCAAGTCATGCCACCGCCTCCACTTCCAGCGCGCGCAGCATCGCTTGCGCATCGGCCGGCCGCGCGATCTGTTCATCACTGACGACGTGGCCGTCGCGGAAGCTCACCATGCGGGAGGCAAACGCCGCGATCTCGCGTTCGTGGGTCACCAGCACCACCGTCATGCCGCCGCGGTTTAACTTCTGCAGCAGGCCCATGACCTCGAAGCTGGTGCGGGAGTCGAGCGCGCCCGTAGGCTCGTCGGCCAGGATCAGCACCGGGTCGTTGACCAGCGCGCGCGCGATGGCCACCCGCTGCTGCTGACCGCCGGAGAGCTGGGCCGGATGATGGTCAGCACGTTCGGCCAGCCCCACCTCGGCAAGTTTTGCCAACGCCCGGCTGCGCCGCTCCTGGGCCGAAACATGCCCATAAAGCAGCGGCAATTCGACGTTCTCCAGCGCTGAAGTGCGCGGCAGCAGATTGAAATTCTGGAACACAAACCCGATTCTGCGATTGCGAATCGCCGCGAGTGCATCACCCGAAAGTTCGGAAACCGTCTCTCCCGCAAGACAATAATCGCCGCCGGTCGGCGTGTCGAGACAGCCCAGCAGATTCATGAAGGTCGACTTGCCGGATCCCGACGGACCCATCACCGCCACGAACTCGCCGGCAGCAATCTCGATGGATATCTCGCGCAGCGCCGCCACGGTGTAACCTTCCATGCGGTACACCTTGGAAAGGCCGCGGGTGACGATCAGAGGTTCGGTCATGGGTATGAAAAGCGGTAAATGGTGAATAGTGAATAGTAAATCGTGGGGCACGCGACCGGTTCAGCGTTCGTCTCCATTCACCATTTATTCCTTTCAATACCCTCTTGAGGAGTACGATTCACCGTTCATCGCCCTTAAAATCCGAAGCGCGGCCCGCTCGCTGGTTGCGTGCGCGCCTTGCCGGAATCGCCGGTGCCGATGATCACCTGCATACCCTCGGTTACCTCGCCGGAGACCACCTCGCTATAGGTGCCGTCGGTCAACCCTGTCCGAACGTTGAGCGGCTTGGGTTTCCCGGCTTCGTCGACAACCCATACGCGGCCGGTCGTTGAGCCGCCCGCGGCACGCGAGGCGGTCATTTCCTCGTAACGTTTGCGCTGCTCAGGGTTCAAAATCTCCGCAATCCGCGTGCGCGATTCCGCGCGCAGCCGCTCGGTCTGCCGGCGGCGCTCGTTCTGATCATCGGCGTTAAGCGCCCGGATCTTGTCCCGCGTCTCGTTGGATATGGCTTCCACTCTCGCCTGTTGCTCGGCGTTGAGTTTAAGCTCCTTGATCAGCTGCTCGCGCGCCTGAGCCGCCTGCTGTCCCCCGCCCTTGCCGGCCGCCGCCTCCGGGGCCGCAGCGCTTGGGCGCGTTTCCGTCACGCCAGCCGGCCGGAAGCGCAGGGCAGTGTTGGGAAGCTTGAGCACATCGCTGCGGGTATCCGCCACAATCCGCACGTTTGCGGTCATGCCCGGCAACAGCGTAAGGTCGGGGTTGGGCGCCGAAATAACGCCAATGTAGGTCACGACGTTCTGCACCACCAGCGCCGCCTTGCGCACTTGTGTGACCTTGCCTGAAAACGTGCGCCCCGGGAAGGAATCCACGGTAAAAGTCGTATCCTGGCCTACCCGTACGCGACCGACCTCGGCTTCGTCGATCGAGGTGTCGACCTGCATATTTGTAAGATCCTGCGCGATCAGAAACAATGTCGGCGCCTGCAGGCTGGCCGCGACGGTCTGGCCGGCATCGACACTCCGCGAAATCACGATGCCGTCCACCGGCGCCCGGATCACGGTATGCTCGAGATCGACTTTGGCTACGGCAAGTTGCGCCTCGCGTTGCTTGACCACCGCTTCGGAGTTGCGCACCTGCGCGGCGCCTACGGCGAGTTGTGCCTGCGTCGTCTTCAGCTGTTCTTGCGCGATCTCGAATGCCGCCTGGGACTTGTCGCGCGCGGCGGCCGAAACGAAATTCTTTTCGAAAAGCGCCTGATTGCGCTGATAGTCACGCTGCATATCCAGGAGATTCACTTTTGAGCGCGACACTTCCGCCTGCAGCGCGGCGACATTTGCAAGCTGCGTCAACACTCCGGCGCGCGTGGCCTCGAGATCTGCCGTCGCCTGATTTACGCGCAACTGAAATGGCTCGGGATCGATGCGCGCGATGATCTGCCCCTTCTTCACTTGCGAGTTGTAGTCGACGTAGATCTCCTTGACCTGCCCCGAAACCTGGGAGCCGACCTGCACCGAGACCACGGGATTGAGCGTGCCGGTGGCTGAAACCATGGCGGTAATTCCACCGCGCTCGATTTTGGCCAGGCGATAAGCGGGCGCTGACCCGAGCGATCCCCACACTGCGTAACCGGCGACGGCCCCTGCAACAAGCAGCAGGAAACCGCCAATGTATAAATGGCGTTTGGTCATGAGATAAGAGACTCTAAATGCCAAGCAAAGCGAGCATTCTACAGGGCGCTTTGTAAAGTGTGCAGGTGGGGTTTGTAACCAAACGTTACGGC
>CAYIRZ010000246.1:0-5231 GCA_964365845.1 uncultured Streptomycetaceae bacterium | reverse complement strand
TGTTTCATTATATTAGGCGCTCTTGGTATACCCCGCAGCACTAATGACAGATTGGAGGGCCTATGGCGGACAAAGTTGAGAAAAGCGACGCAGAGTGGGAAAAACTGCTGTCATCGGAGCAATTCCAGATCGCGCGCAAAAAAGGCACCGAACAGGCATTCACGGGCGAGTACTGTGACAACCACGAACCCGGCGTCTACCGCTGCGTGTGCTGCGGCGCCGAGTTGTTCCGCGCCGACGAAAAATTCGATTCCGGCAGCGGCTGGCCGAGCTTCTGGCAACCCGCGGTCAAGGACAACGTCAAGACCGAGGATGACTACAACCACCTCATGCACCGCACCGAAGTGATGTGCAACCGTTGCGACGCCCATCTCGGGCATGTCTTCGACGACGGGCCGCAGCCCACCGGCCTCAGGTACTGCATCAATTCGGCATCACTGAAATTCGAAAAGCAGTGAGCGGTGAGCCGTGAGCAGTGAGCCGTAAAGGCCTTTGACTGCTTACCCCGCTTACCGCTTACGGCTTACGGCATACGGACTTATGACTTACCCGCTTACCGCTTACCGCTTACCGCTCACTGCTTACTGTTTACCGTTATAATATGCCTCCATGAAATTCCTATTCGACCTTTTCCCCATCATCCTGTTCTTTGTCGCCTTCAAGGTCTACGGCATTTACGTCGCGACCGGGGTGGCCATCGCCGGCACCTTTGTCCAGATCGGCTGGGTCTGGCTGCGCCACCGCAAAGTCGACAACATGCTGTGGGTAAGCCTTGCCGTGATCGTGGTCTTCGGCGGCGCCACGCTGATACTGCAGAACGAGACTTTCATCAAATGGAAGCCCACCGTGCTCTACTGGCTGTTCGCCGGCACGCTCGCGATATCGGCGCTGATGTTCAAGAAAAACCTCATCCGCAGCATGATGGAAAAGCAGGTCAGCCTGCCCGATCCGGTATGGGGCAGGCTGCTGACAAGCTGGATCGCGTTCTTCACCGTGATGGGGGTGCTCAACCTCTACGTCGCCTATAACTTCTCGACCGACGCCTGGGTCAACTTCAAGCTGTTCGGCGGCCTCGGCCTGATGCTGGTATTCGTCGTGCTGCAGGCGCTGATGATGGCCAAGCACATCCAGGAACAGGAAGAATCCAAGTAATGCTCTACGCCATCCTTGGCGAGAACCTTCCCGGTTCTCTCGAAAAGCGGCTGCCGGCATGAATGTGTCGGAGCTGATGCAGGAAAAACTCGCTGCGCTCGCACCTGAATCGCTTGAAATCCTGGACGAGTCGGGCAAGCACGTCGGTCACGAGGGCGCGAAAGGCGGCGGCGGACATTACCAGATCATCATCGTCTCCCGGCAATTTTCCGGCAAGCCGGCCCAGGCGCGGCATCGCATGGTCTACGCTGCGCTGGGCGCGATGATGAAAAACGATATCCACGCGCTCGCCATCAAGGCCTACGCTCCGGACGAGATTTGATCAATTTAACTTACGAAGGAATCCACATGAAGGTATTGAGAACCCTGCAACTGCTGCTGATAGTCGTGGCCGGCGCCGTGACGGCAAACGTTGCGCAAGCAGCGGATGGCATCAAGGTCAACGGCGTCACCATCCCGCAATCGCGACTCGACCTCATCGTCAAGAACGCCACCGCCCAGGGCCAGGCAGATACCACCGAATTGCGCGACAAGGTCAAAGACGAGATGGTCACCCGCGAAGTGCTGGCGCAGGAAGCGGCCAAGAAAGGCCTCGACAAGACCCCCGAGGCGGTGACGCAAATCGAAATACAGCGGCAAGGCGTGCTGATCAACGCCCTTTTGCAGGACTATGTGAAAACCCATCCCGTCACCGACGAGGCGATGAAAAAAGAGTACGAACAGGTCAAGGCACAGAGCGGCGGCAAGGAATACAAGGCCCGCCATATCCTGGTCGAAACCGAAGCCGAGGCCAAACAGGTCATCGCCCAACTCAAGAAAGGCGGCAGCTTCGAGAAGATCGCGGCCGAAAAATCGAAAGACACCGGCTCGAAAGGCCAGGGCGGCAATCTCGACTGGTCACCCGCCAATCGCTACGTCCCGCCGTTCGCGCAGGCGCTGGGCAAACTCAAGAAAGGCCAGCTCACCGATACCCCGGTTCAGACCCAGTTCGGCTGGCATGTGATCCGGCTCGATGAAGAGCGGACCGCAAAATTCCCCTCGTTTGAGGAAGCCAAGCCCCAGATCCAGCAGCAAATGCAGCAACAGGTGATCAACAAGCTGATCGCCGATCTGCGCGCCAAGGCCAAGGTCGAGTAGGTATTCAGCCCCTCTGAAAAATGGCGCACTGCGGTGCGCCATTTTTTCAGTCGTATACGGTGTCCGAATAATGCGCGGCATCGACGACCGCCTCAATGACGGTCGGGCCGCCCGCGGACAGCGCCTTCGCGAGCGCCCGTTCCAGTTCGTCGGAACTGCGAACACCCACCGCCGGCACGCCGAAGTAATGCGCCGGCGGCCGGTCATAGTCGCCGGGCACGACGTCCGTGCCATAGTAGGCGTACTGTCGCCGCTCCTGCTTGACCCGGATCAGGCTCAGCCAGCGATCGTCGAGCACGACGAACGGTATGACCAGCCCGAGCCGCCCGGCGACCGCCAGTTCGCCGCAGGTCATCTGGAAGCAGCCATCACCCAGCACACACACCACCGGCAGGTCGGGGCAGGCGATTTTCGCCGCGATCGCGGCTGGCATGCCGAAACCCATTGACGACCAGCCGTTGGTGATCAGGAATGTCCGTGGCGCGTGCGCCGTCCACTGGCTGGCAATCTGGTGGGTATGAGCGCCGATATCGAAGGCCAGCACGCCGTCCCGCGGCAGCACGCGCCGCACGATATCGATGGCCTGATGCGGGCTGAATTTGGGCGTGTATGGGCGCAGCGAGCGCTGGAACTCCTCCCGCTGCCGCTGCACGGCCTGCGGCGACCATTCGTTGCGCAACGCCGGCAGCGCCGCAAGACGGGCAAGCGAGACATCAAGATCGCCCACAACTTCGTGCACAATATTGACCGTGGCATCGATGTCAGCGCATTCGATGTCGACATGCAGCACCGGAACGTTGCCGGTCCACGCCTCGTATTCGACCTCGATGGTGTCGTAACCGAGCCCGACGATAAGGTCCGCGCCTCTCAGAAATGCGCGCTGCACCTGGCGCCTGGCACGCTCGATGCATCCCACCGAAAACGGATGAGCTTCGTCGATCAGGCCCTTCGCCATGGTGGTCGATGCAAACGGAATGCCATGCCGCTCGACGAAATCCCGCAGCAGGGCCGGCGTCTTCATGCGCATCGCCGAAGCCCCGATCACCGCCACGGGCCGTTTCGCCGCGCCAAGCACGCCGGCAGCTTTCGCGACGGCTGCATCGGGGGCCGGGCTCAGCGCAACCGGTCCGGCCAGCGGCGGGACCGCCTCGGTCGCAGGCGCCAGCGCCACATCCTCCGGCAGATCAAGATGCACCGGGCCCTGCGGCTCGCTGGTTGCGATGCGTAGCGCCTCGGCGAGCGTCGCGGCAACCTCTCCGCGGCGCAGCCGCAGCGTGGCCTTGGTGATCGGCTTGAACAGTGCGTGATGATCGATCCACATCTGGATGCGCCGCCCGAGCTGCGCTTCGTTGAGCGTGCAGGTAATGGCGATGAGCGGTGAACGGTCGAGAAAGGCGTTGCCCACGCCCGTGGCCAGATTGGTGGCCCCCGGTCCCAGGGTCGCGATGCACAGCCCGGGCTTTCCGGTCATGCGCGCCGTGACATCGGCTGCGAAACCGGCACTGCCCTCATGTGCCGTCAGCACGAACTCCACGCCCCCCGCGCGCATCGCCTCCATCAGCGGCAGCACATTACCACTGGGCACGCCGAAGCCGTGCGTGATGCCCGCTGCCTTGAGAATCCGGACGATGAGATCTGCGTTGTTCATTTTTAGAATGTATTGCGCACTTCCGTGATCTGCGGATAACGCTTGCGCACCAAGGCCTCGACCACGTTCTTCAGATCCAGCGTCGCCCGCGGACAACCGACGCAGTTGCCCTTGAGCCTGACCCGCACCACCGTCCCTTCAAGGGCAATCAGCTCCAGATCGCCGCCGTCCCTGAGTAGAATCCGCCGCGCTTCCTCCAGCACTTGCCTAATGTCTTCCGCCGTCGGCAGCGGCGCGTCGGGGTCTGCCGCGCGGGCTGCTTCGAGCTGATTCTGCAGCAGCGATTGTTCACGCGAGATTCTCATCGCGAGCACCGGATCGCGCTCGTACAACTCGTCGAGTTCGCCCTCGGTGTAGAACGGCGCGTCGGATTTGAGTTCGCTCAATTTCGGCATCGTGTAGCGTGTAGCGCAGGCGACCCCGCCTGCATTGGTATGATCGGATAAACGATGGCAGGCGGGGTCGCCTGCGCTACCCTACCCACCGCCGCGCGTTGCGAAACATCCTGAGCCACGGCCCGTCTCCATTTCCTTCTGACCACTGCGCGGGATGCCACGAATTCTGCACCGCGCGGAACACGCGTTCCGGATGCGGCATGAGGATGGTAAAGCGCCCCTCGGGCGTGGTCAGCCCGGTGACGCCCTGGGGCGAACCGTTGGGATTGTACGGGTAGCGTTCGGTGGCATGGCCGTGATTGTCGACGAAACGCAGGGTCACCAGCGGCTGTGCCGCGGCCAGCGCCTTGGCGTCGGCGAATTCGGCATAGCCTTCGCCGTGCGCCACCGCCACCGGGATGCAGCTGCCCGCCATGCCCTCGAAAAAAAACGACGGTGAGCGCTGCACTTCCAGCATCGCGACACGCGCCTCGAACTGTTCCGATTTGTTCTTCACGAAATGCGGCCAGGCATCGGCGCCGGGAATCAGCGCGTGCAGATTGCTCATCATCTGGCAGCCGTTGCACACGCCCAGCGCAAACGAATCGGCGCGCTTGAAGAAGGCCTCGAACTCGTCGCGCGCCCGGGCGTTGAACAGGATGGACTTGGCCCAGCCCTCGCCCGCGCCGAGCACGTCGCCGTAGGAGAAGCCGCCGCAGGCGACCAGGCCGACGAAGCCAGCGAGGTCGTGCCCGCCATCGAGGATGTCGCTCATGTGCAGATCGACCGCCTCGAAGCCCGCGCGGTGGAAGGCCGCGGCCATCTCGATGTGGCCGTTGACCCCCTGCTCGCGAAGGACCGCCAGCCGCGGCCGCAGGCCGCGCGCGACGAAGGGTGCGGCGCCATCCTCGTCGAGATCG
>CAYIRZ010000245.1:0-5249 GCA_964365845.1 uncultured Streptomycetaceae bacterium | reverse complement strand
GCGCAATACCGAGACGGCGCGCAGTTTTGAATAATCCATTGGAGAAATGCGGCAACAGCAGCGCCGCAGACAACAGCGGCAACACTCCCAGCCAGCGCGCGGACGGCAAAGCGGCTTGCTGTTGCAGCAGCCACACGCCAAAACAAAACGCGACGAGAGCAATCCGCATCGCGTGGCGCGGTTAGACCGGTTGCAACATCCCGTCCACCAGCCGCAACTGCCGGTCCATACGGGCGGCCAGATCGATGTCGTGGGTAACGACAATCAGACTGGTGTTGTGTTTTTGGTTGAGCTCGCGCATCAAGTCGAACACGGCATTGGCGGTATGACGATCGAGGTTGCCGGTGGGCTCGTCGGCCAGGATGCACGCAGGCTGGGTGACCAGCGCGCGCGCAATCGCCACGCGCTGACGCTCGCCACCGGAAAGTTCGCCCGGGCGATGCGGGAGCCGATGGCCCAGGCCCGCTTCGCTCAATACTTCCGCCGCGCGTGCCATCGCCTGGGCTTGATCCAGCCGGCGGATGGTCAGCGGCATGGCGGCATTTTCCAGCGCCGAAAACTCCGGCAGCAGGTGGTGAAACTGATAGACAAAACCCAGCGCAGTGTTGCGCAACTCACAGCGCGCCGCTTCGGAAATAGCAAAGGGCTCACGCCCCAGCAGTTCGACCTGCCCGGCCGTGGGCGAATCGAGTCCACCCAGCAGATGCAGCAGCGTGCTTTTGCCCGAACCCGAGGTGCCGATGATTGCAACGCGTTCTCCCACTGCCACGTCGAGGTCGACGCCCAGCAGCACCGGCACTTCGACCTTGCCCTGAAAATAGCTCTTGTGCACGCCGCGGCAGGAGATTACCGGCGACTCATGCTTTTCCGCCTCACGCCCCACGCCTCACTCCTTACTCATACTTGAGCGCCTCGGCCGGATTGACCTTCGCCGCGCGGTAACTCGGGTAAATCGTCGCCAGCAGGCTCAGCACCAGCGACACGACGCCGGTCACCACTACATCCGACATCTGCAATTCGGAAGGCAGGTCGCTGATGTAATAGACGTCCTTCGCCAAAAACTTGAATCCAACTATGTTTTCTATGAATGGCACGACGACGTCAACGTTCAGCGCCAGGGAAACACCCCCGAGCAATCCCAGTGCGGTACCGAATAGGCCTATCACTGCGCCCTGCACCATGAAGATTTTGGTGATGCTTTGCGGCGCCGCGCCCAGCGTGCGCAGGATCGCGATATCGGACTGCTTGTCCTTCACCGCCATGACCAGGCTGGAAATGATGTTGAAAGCGGCAACGGCGATGATCAGAAACACGATCAGGAACATCATGCGCTTCTCGATCTGCACCGCGCGGAAAAAATTGGCGTGCTGCATGGTCCAGTCGCTGATATAGACATCGGGGCCGAGTTGCCGCGCCAGTTCGCGCGTCACCGCCATCGACTGAAACAAGTCCTTGAGCTTCAAGCGCACGCCCGATACCGCGTCGCCGAAGCGGAACAGCTTCTGCGCGTCTTCAATATTGACCAGCGCAAGACCCGAGTCGTATTCAAAGTGGTCGACGGCGAAGATGCCGGCCACCGTGAACTGCTTGAGCCGCGGCAGAATGCCCGCCGGCGTCACCTGCCCCTGAGGCGCGACCAGCACCACTTTTTCGCCCAGGGTCACGCCCAGCGCTCGCGCCAGTTCGACGCCCAGCACGATGCCGAATTCCCCGGGCCTGAGGGCATCGAGGCTGCCGCTCTTCATGTGTTTGCCGATGTCCGATACCTGCGCTTCCAAATTCGGGACGACGCCGCGAACGAAAGCGCCGCGCACCGCGGAACCGTAGGTCAGCAGCCCCTGCGCGCTCACGTAGGGCGCCGTCGCCTCCACTTGGGGATTGCGCATGGCCTGCTGCGCGATCGGCTGCCAATTAGCAAGTTGATTGTCCGCGCCGCTGATCTGCACATGGGAGGCGACGCCGAGGATGCGCGTGCGGATCTCTTGCTGGAAGCCGTTCATCACCGACAGCACCGTGATCAGCACGGTCATGCCGAGCACGATGCCGACGATGGAAATCAGCGTGATGACCGAAATGAAGCGCGTGCGCTGCTTGGCGCGCGTGTAGCGCAGGCCGATGAAAAGCTCGTAGGAACTCACTTGGGCGGCGGACGTAAAATAAAGGCGCAGTTTGCCACAACCCGGCAAGCTAAGCACGCCGGCACCCTGTGTTAAACTCAAAGCAGGTCTAGAGTTCCTATGCAGTGCACCTTACTCGTACCCCATCTGTTGCTGCCCGCCGAGCTCGGCGCGGATGCCTGCCGCGATCTGGCGCTCGATGAATTGCTGACGCTACTCGCCCGCGCCAGCCGCCAGACTTTCCCGGCCATCGGCATGGAAGCATGGCTGTGCCAGGCTTTTGAAGTGGAAAAACAGCAAGACTGGCCGGTCGCGCCGCTCACGCTTGCGCTCGACGGCGGCGATCCCGGAAACGCCTACTGGCTGCGCGCGGACCCGGTGCATCTGCGGCTGCGTCGCAATCAAGTGCTGCTTGCCGACTGCCGTGCCTTTGGCATTTCACGGCAGGAAACCGATCAGTTCACCTTGGCCCTCAACCAGCACTTCGCACAGGATGGCCTGCAGTTTCTGGCGCCGCACGCCTCCCGCTGGTACCTGCGCCTCGAACGCAAGGCCGAAATGACCACGCGTGCCTTGAGCGAAGCAGTCGGGGCCGACATCAATGCCTGCCTGCCGGCGGGCAAGGACGCCCTGCACTGGCACAGGATCGCAAACGAAATCCAGATGCTGCTGCAGGATCACCCGCTCAACGCAGCCCGCGAAGCGCAAGGCGGGATGGCGGTCAACAGCGTGTGGTTGTGGGGTGGCGGAACCCGGCCGGCCGTGCCCGGGCGGCATTTTTCCGCGGTATGGAGCGACGAGGCGCTGGCGTGCGCGCTGGCCGCCGCCGCCGGCCTCCCTGCCGCCTCCCTGCCCGGCGAGGCGGGACACTGGTTGAATTCGCTCGACCCGGCGCAGCCGGTAAACGCGCATGCTCTGATCGTACTCGGACAACTGACGGGCGCGGCGCAATACGGCGACAGTGGCTGCTGGCGCGAGGAAATTTCGGCACTCAACCGCAACTGGTTTGCGCCGCTGCTGGCGGCAGTGCGGCAGCGGCGCCTGTCACGCATCGCGCTGATTGCCCCCGGCACTCGAAGCTGCGAACGCTTCGAACTCTCGCCCATCGACCTGCTCAGGTTCTGGCGCCGGGCCAAACCCTTGCCGGCGTACGCCCCGGCGCCAGTCGGTAACTAGAACCCGTCTCAAAAACCAAATTAGCATCAGATTTTAAATATTTTGAGACAACTTCTTCTAGCCATGCCCACCATCGTCACGCGCAATGTCCCCGACGAGGCCGTCGCCCGGCTGACAGCGGACGGCATGCCGCCGCTGCTGGCGCGCATTTATGCCGCGCGCGGCATTCTCAGTCCGCAACAACTGGCCACGGATTTGGATCGTTTGCTGCCGCCCGCGCAAATGCTCCATCTCCAGCGCATGGCGCAATTGCTCGCCGACGCCATCGCCGACCGCAAGAAGCTGCTGATCGTCGCCGATTACGACGCCGACGGCGCCACCGCCTGTGCCGTAGGGCTGCGCGCGCTGCGCGGATTCGGCGCGATCGTCGACTATCTTGTTCCCAACCGCTTCGAATACGGCTATGGTCTCACGCCGGAAATCGTCCGCCTTGCCCACGACACCAAAAAACCGGACATCCTGATCACCGTGGATAACGGCATCGCCAGCGTCGAGGGCGTGACGGAAGCCAACGACCTCGGACTCAAGGTGCTCATCACCGATCATCACCTGCCGGGCGAGCGCCTGCCCGATGCCTGGTGCATCATCAACCCCAACCAGCCGGGCTGCACTTTCCCGAGCAAGCATCTCGCCGGCGTCGGCGTGATGTTCTACCTGATGCTCGCGCTGCGCACGGAACTGCGGGAACGAAACTGGTTTGCAAAGGATAGCCTGCCCTCATCCCCGGCCCTTCTACCGTCAGGCGGCACCGAGGTCCCGGAAGGAGAAGGGAGTTTCGTGCCGGCCTCCGGTCGGGTCATCCGGATGGAGCCCAACCTGGCGGAGCTGCTGCCGCTGGTCGCGCTCGGCACCGTTGCCGACGTTGTAAAGCTCGATGACAACAACCGCATCCTGGTGCAGCAGGGCCTGAAGCGCATGCGCGCCGGCCGCATCCAGCCCGGGATCGCCGCGCTGTTCCAGATCGCCGGCAGGGATCCGCGCCGCGCATCGGCCTACGACATGGGTTTCGTGCTGGCGCCGCGCCTCAACGCCGCCGGCCGGCTGTCCGACATGTCGCTCGGCATCGAATGTCTTGCCACCGACAATAGGGAACGCGCGCTGGACATCGCCGCACAGCTCGATCAGCTCAACCGCGAACGCCGCGTCATCGAATCGGACATGCAGGACAGCGCGCTGGCCAGCCTGGAGCGCATGGCGTTCGGCGACAGCTACACCCTGAGCCTGTTCGATCCGGCGTGGCACCAGGGCGTGGTCGGCATCGTCGCTTCGCGCATCAAGGACCGTTTTCACCGCCCTGTCATCGCGTTCGCACGCGGCAACGACGGCGAAATCAAAGGCTCGGGGCGCTCCATCGGCGGCCTGCACCTGCGCGACGCGCTCGATCGGGTGGCGAAATACCACCCCGGTCTGCTGCTCAAGTTCGGGGGGCACGCCGCCGCTGCCGGCGTGACGTTGCGCGAAACCGATTTCGAGCGTTTCTGTGCGGCATTCGAGCAGGCCGCGCAGGCGCTGTTGACGCCAGCTGATCTCGAGCGCCAGATCGAAACTGACGGTCCGCTGGAGCCCGCGCACATGACGCTGGAGACGGCCAGCGCGCTCGACGCCCAGGTCTGGGGCCAGGGTTTTCCCCGGCCGTGCTTCGACGATTGCTTTGAAGTCACCCATCAGCGCATCGTCGGGGAAAAGCATCTGAAACTGCGCCTGGCCCGCGCCGGCCGCAGTGTCGAGGCCATGCTGTTTCGCCATGATCAGCCGCTGCCGTCCGCGATCCGCGCCGTCTACCGGCTCGAAGTCAATGAATACAACGGCACGCGCAGCCTGCAACTGATGCTCGAACACTGGCAGCCAGCGGTGGAGTAAGCGCGAAGGAGTTTGTCGAACCCAGGTCCGACAAACTCCTACATTGTATAATTGCGGTTTTTACGGGATCGCCATGGAAGCCGAACAAATCAATGC
>CAYIRZ010000244.1:0-5326 GCA_964365845.1 uncultured Streptomycetaceae bacterium | reverse complement strand
CCCGGCTCGCCGGGATTCCACGGCTTGCCGGGGTGAATGATGGATACCTGGCAACTCTCGGCCGCCTCCACCAGTTGCGCGTAGGTTCCGGCCTCCCGGTTGGCGATATACGCCTGCTTGTTGGCGTCGTAGGCGAACATCTTGTTGTTGATCTGGGTGCACTCGTCGCAGCTCGTGCAGCGCGGGGTCTCGATAGAGGCTTCATCGGACGGCGGCTCCGGCGCCGCCTCGGCCGGCTGCGGCATCGCAGCCGTTGCGGCCGGCACCGCCACCGGGGCTTTTGCTGCAGGTCCTGGTTCGACCTCGCGACGTTCGTGTTCTTCCCAGGTCTTCCTCTCGCGCGCGAGCAGTCGTTCCGCGTGCGAGTTGTGTATGCCGCCGAGCTCCTGCAGGCTGTGCCACGTCTCGCGGCAGCGGTGCGCCTCCCGGATCAGCCTGTCGTCGACGATCACCTTCTGCAGCACGTTGTCGGGGTCGACCATCAACAGGCAGGGAACGTTGTCGGGCAGGCCTTCCGCCTTCGGTTCGCGGGCCAGAAACTCGCCGGCCGGGATCAGGGTGCCGTTCCACTTCGCCCGCGGGACCCTCGCAAAATGTCTGGCGTAGCGGCGATCGCAAGCCGCGAAGTCGATCATCGTGAATGCGTGATTTTCCGAGATTCTCTGGTGCGCTTCGTCTTCGTAAGCGATGCTCTGAATCGGCCAGTCAAGATCCACCTGTGAATTGGCCTCGAGGTAAAAGCGCGACGCCCAGTTCGGGCCCGCCGACGGGTCGAAGGTGAAGGCCGGAAAGGCGCGCGAGTCCATCGCGGCCGCCGCGATCAGGTAGGGCGGGAGGTCGGCGTCCGGCCGCGTCGCGCCCGAGAACACACTGAACAGAGCGGGCCCGGGATAGGACAGTCCCTTGAGGATACGGTCGCGGAACTGGAACAGGTGCGAGCCGCTCGCCTGCAGGACATAGACCTCGTTGAGGCCCATCGCCATGTTGGCGAGTTGCTTGCTGCGCATGCCCAAGGCAAGGTGCGGCTGTTCATCGAGGATGTCATCGCTCTGCACCAGGATCTTCACCGGCAGGCCCGCGGAAAGAATCTCCATCAAATCGGCATGCTCGGCCGCCTGCATGTTATCGGCGCCGAGGCACACCAGGTAGTCCGGAAACAGGGCCAGATCCTGCGGATCCAGCCCATTGTCGCCAAATTCCTCGAAGTACGGGTCGTGCTTGGCTTCGATGTATTGGCCGTCGATCTCGAACTCGGCTATCGCGAGCGCCTTGGCCAGCGCGATCATCTCGGGCTGCCGCTCGCGGATGGCCGCGAGGACATCGGCGCAGCTCCCGAAAGCAAAGGCGCGCGCCTTGCCGGCAGCGCCGCTTTCATTGTGTCCGTTCACCGCGGGGAAAAATCTCTGGGACTTGAGCGCCGAGAGCGCCCACTCGATCCGCCGGCGCCGGTTCCCGGGCAGAGAGGTTTTGGGCGAGGACTTGGGCAGTAGACGCGACATCACCTCGAAGTCGAACGCGTCGTCGTAGGTCCCCCCGACTGCCGCCTTGAGGCTTTGCGCTTGCTGTCCCGCCTCCGAGTGCACGAAGTCGGCTCTGAGGATGTTCGAAAGTTTCAGCACCAGCCGGTTGATGCGTTCCTGGAATTTGCGGGCCTTCTGCGTCTGGATCCGGCTCCAGGCGTGGGTCAGGAGGCGCGCCGGCAGCGCCGCGCCACAATCGATGACCTCGCCGTCGGTCTTGAGGGCGGCCCGGGACCGGCTCAGGCTGTCCCGGAGCAACTCGTCGGCGCCTGCCGCGAGCCTCCCGGCAGCCGTATCCCAGAGCGCCGCGAGCGATTCGCCTTCGTCTGTGGCCGCCGCGACCCGCGCGCGGATCTCCTGCTCCAGCCGCAGCACGTGCTTGGTGATGCGTTCACCGTCGTCGCCCCCGGCGATCTGATGCAGGACGCCGTCGACGAGGCCGGAGAGCGACTGCACGAACACCATATCCGTGCCCTCGCGCAGCAGCACCAGCGGAAAATCGTAGCGCAGCCTGGTGAGATCCCGATAACCGGCGAAAAGGGCGGGACGCAGGTCGAGCCCGTCGACCGCGTCGAGGCCGGCGCCGGGCCTTTTTCCCGTCAGATAAAAGGCAACGTGCTTTTGAAGATCTGCTTCCATGTCAGTGCTGCCTGCCGTCAATCGTGAACTTGTCGAACTCCGCTTCGAGTCCCGCCTGGATGTATTCGGTGGTGCGGATCTGCCCGGCGTTGCGCAAGTCCTCGTAGCAGGGAACCTCCGGATTGCGATACAAAATACCCACGGGCAACGGGTCGTCCTGCGACGAGATTTCGCGCGCGCGGTCGATGTTCGATGGATCGTGCCGCAGCTGATTCTTGTAGATCTTGGCCATCGCCGGACTGATCCGCAGACCCTGCTCGTGGTTCAGCAGCAGGATTTTCTGCGGATCGTGCATCCAAGGCTCGAACTGGTTCGGCAGCCACTCGGGACAGCGCTGGACGATGCGCACGAAGGACAGTCCCTTGTGATGGTACGCCGCCTTGACGATGTCGTAGAGCACTTCCGGGATCCAGTCGACGGCTTGCGCGACGAACGAGACGTTCTGGACCCCCAGGGTGACGGTCAGGGGCTGGAGGGCTTCCAGGTACGAGCCGCGGGGGGTGGTGTTGCTCTTCGTCCCTTTCGGCGAGGTCGGCGAGGCCTGCATCTTGGTCAAACCGTAGATCTGATTGTCGTGCAAGAACACCGTGATGTTCATGTTGTAGCGGATGGCGTGGATCCAGTGGGCGGCGCCGATGCTGCAGCAGTCGCCATCGCCGGTGTTGACGAAGACGTGCAGATCCGGCCGCGCCATTTTGACGCCCTCGGCGATCGGCAGCGCCCGCCCATGGATGCCGTGGAAACCGTAGGTCTTCATGTAATGGGGAAAGCGGCTCGAGCAGCCGATGCCCGATACGAACACGGTCTTCTCCGGGCGTAATTTCTCGTCGCGGCACAGCCGTTGCACGGCCGCGAGGATGGCGTTGTCGCCGCAGCCGCTGCACCAGCGCGGCACGCCGCTCTGATAGTCCTCCAGTTCGTAATGCTCCTCATACATCCGGAGCATGCACTCGGTGGCAGCAGTCGTCATGGTTTCTTCCTTGCTAACTTCCCGCGGATCACGCGGCGGATGGTGTCGGGTTTTATCGGCTGGCCCCGCACCTCGCTCCAGCAGTCGACGTCGATCAGGTAGCGCGCCCGCAGCAGCATCGCCACGGCCGAATAGCGGCGATTGGTCTCGTCGATGATCTCGTCCTCCGGGCGGTCGCTCCAGTTGCTCTCGATCGTCATGACCTGCTTGAAGCGTTGCATGATTTCCTTGATTCCCGCGGGCAGCGGCTGCAGGAACCTGAGATGCAGGGAGGACACTTTGCCGCCTTCCGCGCGCAGCGACTCGACCGCCTCCTCGATCGCTCCCCGGGTGCTGCCCCAGCCGACGACCAGCAGGTCGCCGGTCTCGCCGCCGAACACCGGCGGGGTTTTCAGCGTCTTTTGCAGCGCAGCGAGTTTCAGGCTGCGGGCGCGTATGCTTTCCTCATTGCTTTCCGGATCATAGGCGACCTGGCTCGCGCGATCGTGGGCCAGGCCGGTCACGGTATGCATGCCGTTGGGCTGGCCCGGAATGAAACGGCGGGCCAGACCGGTGACGGGATCCCAGTCGTACGGCTTCATGCCCGCGGGAATCGGGCTCTGGTCCACCGGCGGCGCCAGCCAGTCCGCGCTGAAGGTGGGCCGCGGAAACGGCTGCTGGGAGGTGGCAAGGCTCGCATCCGACAGCACGACGACCACCATGTTGAACGTCTCGGCGATTTTGCGCGCGGTGATGATCGAGTAGAAGCAGTCCTCGATGGTGTCGGCCGCCATCACCACCTTAGGCGCATCGCCGTGGCTGCCGAAAATAGCGGTCAGGAGATCGCCCTGCTCGGCCTTGGTCGGCTGGCCGGTGCTGGGGCCGCCGCGCTGGACATTCACCACGACCAGCGGAATTTCGGCCATGACCGCAAGTCCGATTGCCTCCTGCTTGAGCGAATAGCCGGGACCGGAAGTGATGGTGACCGCGCATTTGCCGGCGTACGAGGCCCCGATCGCGAAGGAGCAGGCCGCAATCTCGTCTTCCGCCTGGTGGACCACGCCGCCCACCTTTTCGAAGACGTCGCTCAGATAGTGGGACGCCGAGGTGGCGGGCGTGATGGGATACATGGCGCAGACTTCCATGCCCGACGCGAGTATGCCGAGCGCCAGCGCCGTGTTGCCGTTGATCACGATCTGCGGCTCGCTCGCCAGCTCTGCCGGGATCCGGAACTTGAAGTCGAGATGGTCCTCCGCCCACTGGTAGCCCGCATCCAGCAGCACGGCATTGGTCTTGATGATGCCCGGGTCTTTCTTGCTGAAGGTGCGCGCGATCTGGTCCCGGGCCAGTTGCAGGTCCAGACTGTAGAGATTGCAGAGCATGCCCAGGGCAAACATGTTCTTGCCGCGCTGCGCATCGGCAGCGAGGGCGCGGCACTCGCGCTCCATCGGGACCTCGTGCACCTTGTAGCCTTCGGCCACGAGGCTGTCATGGGTCTCGACATACGACGCCGCGATCTTCGGGTCGGCGTTTTCCCGCCACATCCCTTCCAGCAGAATGATGCAGCCGGGTTTGAGCTCGCCGGTCCGCACCCGGCCGAGCAGCACCTGTTCATTGAAAGCCACCACGAGATCCGTTTCATTGCCGCCGTTGGTGACGCGGCGCGACCCCAGGCGTATGCGGTTGCCGCTGGCCCCGGCGACGCTGCGCGCCGGCGGCCGGATTTCGGCGGGGATGATCTCGTCCGTCCACACGCCGTTACCCATCCTCGCGGCGATCGAGCCCAGCGACTGGCCGCAGCGTTGCGCGCCCTCGCCCGAATCGCTGATCACCTCGATCACGCTCTCCGTCAGTATGGTGACCGCCTTTTTTCCCACAGGCGAACGCGCCTTCGCAGGAGCTTTGGTGTCAGGTTTCAGTATTGAGGTATCGTTCATGGTTTTGTCGTATCTGCGGTTGTCTTATCGTTTAAGCAGCCTGTCGGACTTGGCCTTCTCTGGTGCTTTTCATTTTAGGAGTTTGTCGAACACAAGTCCGACAAACTCCTACACGACGCGTATGCGCGCAAAGTTTTTCTCCCTGAGATCGATCCCGAACAGTTTGCCGGCGCTGCCCCAGCCCTCGCTGAGATAGGGAAGATCGGAATCGCGGATACCGAGATAAGCCTTCATGCTGCGCGCGGCCTTGCGGCCCGCGCCCATCGCTTCGATCACGGTGG
>CAYIRZ010000243.1:0-5342 GCA_964365845.1 uncultured Streptomycetaceae bacterium | reverse complement strand
TCATTCACCTGACCCTGGTGCCCTACATCGCGTCGGCGGGTGAGATCAAAACCAAGCCGACCCAGCACTCGGTCAAGGAACTGCGCGGCATCGGTATCCAGCCGGATGTGCTGCTGTGCCGCGCCGACCGTCCGCTGCCGGACGACGAGCGCAGGAAAATCTCGCTTTTCACCAACGTCGGGGTGGAGGCGGTGATTTCGGCAGTCGACGTCGACAGCATTTACAAGATCCCGTCGATGCTACACGCCCAGGATCTGGATGGCATCGTCTGCCGCAAGCTGGCATTGACCCCGCCACCCGCCAACCTGACGAGCTGGGACAAGCTGGTCTATGCGCTCGAGCATCCCAAGCGGGGAGTCAACATCGCCCTGGTCGGGAAGTATGTCGATCTGACCGAGTCCTACAAGTCGCTGTCGGAAGCCCTGATCCACGCCGGCATCCACACCGGCGCCAGGATCAAGATCAACTATATCGATTCGGAGAGCATCGAAAAGAACGGCACGGCGTGCCTTGCCAACATGGACGCGATCCTGGTGCCGGGCGGTTTCGGCAAGCGCGGCGTCGAGGGCAAGATCAAAGCCATTCGCTTTGCGCGCGAAAATCGCGTGCCGTATCTCGGCATCTGCCTCGGCATGCAGTTGGCGGTGATCGAATATGCGCGTGATGTGGGCGGGCTGGCGGACGCGAACAGCACCGAATTCAATCCTGACACGCCACACCCGGTGATTGCCCTGGTCACGGAATGGCAGGACCGCGACGGCAGGGTCGAGCAGCGTGATGCCCAATCCGATCTGGGCGGCAGCATGCGTCTGGGCGGCCAGGAATGCGTACTTGAGGCCGACTCGCTGGTGCGCCGCATCTATGGCGCCGAGCGCATCGTCGAGCGCCACCGCCACCGTTACGAAGTCAACAACCATTACCTGCCACGGCTCAGGGCGGCAGGGTTGGTGGTAAGCGGCATGTCGGCCAAGGACGAGTTGTGCGAAATGATCGAGCTGCGGGGGCATCCCTGGTTCGTAGGCTGCCAGTTTCATCCCGAGTTCACGTCTACGCCGCGCAATGGCCACCCGCTGTTCAATGCTTTTATCGAAGCCGCGCTGCTTAACGCCAAGCCGGAACACACCGCGACGGCGGAAGCGGTCGGGCGACTGAAGAACATTGCCTGAGATGAAGCTCTGTGGTTTCGAAGCCGGATTGGACAAGCCCCTTTTCCTCATAGCGGGCCCCTGTGTGGTGGAATCGCGCCAGCTCGCCTTCGACACAGCCGGCGAACTCAAGCAGATTTGCGCCGAAATCGGCATCCCCTTCATCTACAAATCGTCTTATGATAAGGCGAATAGAAGCTCAATAAAATCCTTTCGCGGCCTGGGGATGGATAAAGGTCTTGAGATTCTAAGTGAAGTCAGGAAGCAGATCGGAGTGCCGGTCCTGACCGATGTGCACGAAGCCGATGAAATCGCAGCCGTGGCAGCGGTGGTGGACGTGCTGCAGACGCCGGCTTTTTTGTGCCGCCAGACCGATTTCATTTGCGCCGTGGCCAGCGCCGGCAAGCCGGTCAATATCAAGAAAGGTCAGTTTCTGGCGCCGGGTGACATGAAAAACGTGGTGGACAAGGCGAGGTCCGCAAGCGGCGCAGATAACATCATGGTGTGCGAGCGCGGCGCGTCCTTTGGCTACAACAACCTCGTGTCCGACATGCGTTCGCTGATGATAATGCGCGAAACCGGCTGCCCGGTGGTGTTCGATGCCACCCATTCGGTGCAATTGCCGGGCGGGCAGGGCACGTCCAGTGGTGGTCAGCGCGAATTCGTGCCGGTGCTGGCGCGCGCAGCGGTCGCCAGCGGTATCGCGGGGATTTTCATGGAAACCCATCCCGATCCCGCGAAGGCGCTTTCCGACGGCCCCAATGCGTGGCCGCTCCAGCACATGAAAGCACTGCTCAAGACTTTGAAAAACCTGGATCAATTGGTCAAAAGCCAGGGCTTTGCGGAAAATTTGGTGCAATAGTTTTTTTAAACCCACTGACTAGCCAGGAACAACAATGAGCGCGATCGTAGACGTGATTGCAAGGGAGATTCTGGATTCGCGGGGATATCCCACGGTTGAGGCCGACGTGTTGCTCGAATCCGGCGTGCTGGGGCGGGCAGCGGTGCCTTCCGGCGCCTCGACCGGCAGCAGGGAAGCCATAGAACTGCGCGACGGCGACGCCAAGCGCTTTGGCGGCAAAGGCGTGCTGAAGGCGGTGGAGAACGTCAATACCGAGATCTGTGAAGCCATCATCGGGGTCGATGCCACCGAGCAATGCTTTGTCGACAGGACGCTGATCGA
Organism: uncultured Streptomycetaceae bacterium; assembly: GCA_964365845.1. Lineage (GTDB taxonomy): Bacteria > Pseudomonadota > Gammaproteobacteria > Burkholderiales > SG8-41 > CAKKQX01. Next base: position 3,014 of record CAYIRZ010000243.1, on the reverse strand, counting down.
TCTTGACGGCACCGAGAACAAGTCACGACTGGGGGCCAATGCCATATTGGCAGTATCGATGGCGGTAGCCAAAGCCGCGGCCGAGGAATCGGGGCTGCCACTGCACCGCTACCTGGGCGGCGCCGGCGCCATGGCCATGCCGGTGCCCATGATGAACGTGATCAACGGCGGGGCGCATGCCGACAACAGCCTTGAGATGCAGGAGTTCATGATCATCCCGGTCGGAATGGCATCGTTTCGCGAGGCGTTGCGCTGCGGCGCCGAGATATTCCACGCGCTGAAAAAACTGCTCGCCGACCGCGGCCTCGCAACCGCCGTGGGAGACGAAGGCGGTTTTGCGCCACGGCTGCCCAAGCATGAGGCGGCGATCAAGGTGATCATCGAGGCGATCGAGGCCGCCGGTTATCGCCCGGGAGAGCAGGTGGCGCTCGGGCTCGACTGCGCAAGCTCGGGGTTTTACGAAGACGGGGAATACACGCTCGCTGCCGAAGGGCTGTCGATGAAAGCGGCCGAGTTCGTCAACTATCTCGCGGCCTGGGTCGACAAATACCCGATCATCAGCATCGAAGACGGCATGGCCGAGGACGACTGGGAGGGCTGGAAACTGCTGACCGAGCGCCTCGGCAAGAAAGTGCAGCTGGTCGGCGATGACCTGTTCGTCACCAACACCAAATATCTCAAGCGGGGCATAGAGCAAGGCGTGGCGAACTCGATCCTGATCAAGGTCAACCAGATCGGCACGCTGACCGAGACCCTGGCCGCGATCGAGATGGCCAAGCGCGCCCGCTACACCGCGGTCGTTTCGCACCGCTCGGGCGAGACCGAGGACACCACCATCGCCGATATCGCGGTCGCGACCAATGCGCTGCAGATCAAGACCGGTTCGCTGTCGCGCTCCGACCGCCTGGCGAAATACAACCAGCTGCTGCGCATCGAGGAAGACCTCGGCGACAGCGCCAGCTATCCCGGGCGCAGCGCGTTCTATCAACTACGGTGATTCGCTTCACGCCCCGGGCTGTACGTCTCGCGCAATGAAATTGCTTGCCCTCACGCTCGCCGCCCTGATTGCACTCATCCAGTATCCATTGTGGCTGGGCAAGGGCAGCTGGTTGCGGGTATGGGACGTCGACCAGCAGATCAGGACGCAGCGCGAGACCAACCGGACACTCCAGGTACGCAACGCCGCGCTCGATGCGGAGGTGAGCGATCTCAAGCAGGGTTTTGAGGCGGTGGAAGAGCGTGCGCGCAGCGAACTTGGAATGGTCAAGCAGGACGAAATATTTTTCCAGATACTGGACCAGAAAATGCGAATAAACGATGGCCGCTGAACTCCTGGATGGAGCGGCCATCTCCCGGCAGATCTATTCCCAGCTCAGACAACGCGTTTCCGCCCTGGAAAAACTCGGCGTGCAACCGGGACTGGCTGCGGTGCTGCTGGGTGATGATCCTGCCTCAAAAATCTACGTGCGCAACAAGGTCAAGGCCTGCACCGAAACCGGGCTGTATTCGGAAGTGCATGCTTTCGGCGGCGACTGTCCGGAGACCGCGCTGCTGGCGACGATAGACAAGATCAACCGCGATCCGCGCATCCACGGCATGCTGGTGCAGCTGCCGCTGCCGCCCCGTCTGGATTCGGAACGCATCATGCAGACCATTGCCGTCGACAAGGACGTCGACGGTTTCGGCTGGCATAACCTCGGCGCGCTGCTGGCGGGCCACCCGCTGTTCGTGCCGTGCACGCCGCTGGGCGTGATGGCCATGCTGGATCACGCGGGTATTGCCGTCGAGGGCAGAAATGCGGTGGTGGTCGGCCGCAGCGTCAGCGTCGGCAAACCCCTGGCGCTGCTGCTGATGGCGCGTGGCGCCACGGTCACGGTATGCCACTCGAAGACGCAGGATCTGGCCCGGCATACCGTCCATGCCGACATCCTGGTGGCAGCCGTGGGCCGGCCCGCCCTGATCACCGCGGACATGGTCAGGCCCGGGGCCGTGGTCGTCGATGTCGGCATCAACCGCTTGCCGGACGGGAAATTGGTCGGCGACGTGGATTTCGCCGGGGTTTATGAAAAAGCCTCCTATCTGACTCCGGTACCGGGAGGCGTGGGGCGCATGACGGTCGCCATGCTGATCGCCAACACCATTACTGCAGCGGAGCGCCAGGCCGCTCAGCGCTGACCATATCCGCTGCGGCAAATCAGACGTTGTGGATACCCGTGTCGAACCGGAATGGGACCTTCGCCGCCAGCGCCGGTGCACCTCGCGCCGTGATCAGGAGTTCCGCGTTGCCATTCAGCAAGTGAAGGAATTGGCGAAGCCGATCAGCAGTTCCGGAAGCAGGTAACCGCGGACGCCGTAGTAGCTGATCAGCATAGCCAGCAAGGCAAGCAGCAGCCATTTCAATATCCTGCGGATCTGAGGCATTTCCCTGGTCACGACATCATTCCCGGTTCGACCGGCGGTCGCGCCGCCGGCAGGGCATCGACAGGCTAAATTATCGCATAAATACGCATTATTCTCCTATACGGCAGCCGCCAAGCCGGTATATAAGATAAGAATTACACGGCATAAGTGTATGCAATTGAATTGGTATAATTCCCGGGTTTAACCGCACTGGATACATTGCTTTGACTTCCGCTCATGCGCTCGCTTTGCAGTTTGGCATTTCGTTTGTAGATCTTTATCACCGCGAAGGCCTGATTCATCTCGACAGCGAATTTCTGCATTTCGTGGCGCAGCAGGACAGCGTGTTGCGCGAGCAACTGGACGCTGCGCGTGTTCATCCCGAAGCGCTCGCTGCAAAGCAGGAATCGGAACTGCTGCTCGCGCTCACGCCGCATCTGGACGATTTTGTGGCCAGGCTGTTCGGCATCGAGGCCGAGGTGCGGGCGCTGTCGGGCGCCCATCACGCGCTGGCGCCGCTTTATGCCGTCAAACGGCTGTTCGTGCAGCGCAAGGCGATGCACAAGTTCAAGGCGGATGTGGCCGGGAAGCTGGACGGGGCAGCGCTCGCCGCC
>CAYIRZ010000242.1:0-5353 GCA_964365845.1 uncultured Streptomycetaceae bacterium | reverse complement strand
CCGACATTCTGGCCGCCGTAGCGCCGCAGGCGCAGATCGGCCTGTTCCTTGTGGCCCCAGAAGCGCTCGATCGCGCATAACCGCGAGCAGTACTCGCCCACCGTGACACTCGCCTGCGGCGTCACCTCCTGGTAGGTGCAGGTCTTCAGGAACTTCCCGACCCACAGCCCGCCGGTGTAGCGGGCGGCGCCCAGCGTCGGCAGCGTATGGTTGGTGCCGATGACCTTGTCGCCATAGGCCACGTTGGTCTCCGGACCCAGGAACAGCGCGCCGTAATTCTTCATGTGCTCGAGAAAATAGCGCGGATTGCGCGTCAGGATCTCGACGTGTTCGGCCGCAATCCGGTCTGCTTCGACGACGGCTTCTTCGAGAGTATCAACGACAATGATCTCGCCGTAGTCGCGCCACGCCACGCCGGCGACGTCCGCCGTCGGCAGAACCCTGAGTTGGCGCCCGATCTCCGCCGGCAGCGCCTCGGCAATCGCCTTCGACGTGGTGATGCAGATGGCGGGGCTGGTCGGACCGTGCTCGGCCTGCCCCAAAAGATCGGTGGCGATCATTTCCACGTCCGCCGAATCGTCGGCTACCACCAGGATTTCCGTCGGCCCGGCGAACAGATCGATGCCGACGCGGCCGAAGAGCTGGCGCTTGGCTTCGGCGACGTAGGCGTTGCCCGGCCCGCACAGCATGTCGACGGGCGCCATGGTCTCAGTGCCGAGGGCCATGGCCGCGATCGCCTGCACGCCGCCCAGAACGTAGATCTCGTCGGCGCCGGCGAGCACCATCGCCGCAATGGTTTCCGGATGCGGCTCGCCCTGATTGGGCGGCGTGCACGCGATCACGCGCTTCACGCCCGCGGTGCGCGCCGTCACGATGCTCATGTGCGCGGACGCCACCATCGGATAACGGCCGCCCGGCACATAGCAGCCGACGCTGTCGACGGGGATGTTCTTGTGGCCGAGCTTGACGCCCGGCAGGGTTTCGACCTCGATGTCCCTGATCGCCGCGCGCTGGTGCTGCGCGAAATTGCGGATCTGCGCCTGCGCAAACTTGATGTCGGCGATCGTGCCCGGCGGCACTTTCGCCATGATCGCCTCGATGGCGGATTTTGATAATCGAAAACCCGGCGGCGACCAGTTGTCGAATTTGGCCGAAAGCTCCCGTACTGCCGCGTCGCCATGCTGCTTGACGTCATCCAATATCGACTCGACGGTACGGCGCACTTTGACATCGATGGCGTCGGTAACCGTCTGGTCGATGCGTCGCTTCAGAAAAATCGCCATAGGATCTGCCGCTAAGTGATGTGGAACGAAACCCGCAGTGCTGCGCCGAGATCTTCTTTTTTATATGGAATGGATCTTCAGCGCCAATGAGGGCGCAGCGGGAAGTTTAAGGGGTTTGATATCCGCAGGCAAACGACCCAACTCCAGTGACCGGTCCCGCGTGCGTACACATGCTCATTCATGGCTAGCCGGCCCGCCGCCGATCAATCGCCATCCTGTTTTTGGGCCTGCTCCAGCAGATCGGGTACGCGGCGCAGATGGCGCTCCAGCACGGCCTGCAGTTCGGGAGCGCGAAACGGCTTCATGAGATAATCGTCCATGCCCGCATCCAGACAGCGCTCGCGATCGCCGCGGATGGCATTCGCGGTCAGCGCCGCCACCGCCACCGGCTTGCGGCCGGTCGCTTTTTCATGGGCGCGAATGCGCCGTGTCGCCTCATAACCGTCCATCTCGGGCATCTGGCAATCCATCATGATCAGGTCGTAGTCTTCAGTGGTCGCACGATCTAGCGCTTGCCGGCCATTTTCCGCCCAATCCACCGCAAGGCCGAAGTTCTCGAGAAACGCCCTGGCGACGAGCGCGTTGATCGCATTATCCTCCGCCAGCAGTACGCGGCCGGAAAACTTTTCGCCGGGCATCACCGGCGCGAGCACAACGCTTGTTTCCGGTATCGCGGTTCCGGGCAGATCGGCGGTGAACCAGAACGTCGAGCCGCGCCCTGGCTCGCTCGAACAGCCGATGTCTCCGCCCATCGCGCGCGCCAGTTCCCGCGAAATCGTCAGGCCGAGACCGGTGCCGCCGTGGCGCCGGGCCGACGAACTGTCGGCCTGGCGAAAGGGGTTGAAGATATGCTCGACATCCTCCGCGGGAATGCCGATGCCGGTATCCTCGACTTCAAAACGCAGAAGCGATTTCCCCGGTATACCGGCATGGCGAACCGCAAGCCGCACGCCCCCTTTTTCCGTGAACTTGATGGCATTGCCCAGCAGATTATGAAGCACCTGCTTCACGCGCGAAGCGTCGCCTTCGACCCAGCGCGGCACGTCGGCGCCGATATTCGTTTCGAACGCAATTCCCTTGTCGTGGGCCATCGCCGCCAGCAGATTGGCGACATCCGAGATGGCGCTGTGCAGGTCGAAGGGTGCGCAGTCGATGACGAGCTTGCCGGCCTCGATCTTGGCAAAATCGAGGATATCGTTGATCAACACCAGCAGATGGTCTCCAGAGCGCCGCACCACGTCGAGGCGAAACCGCTGCTCCTCGTCGAGCTTCGAGCCGGCAAGCAACTGCGTCATGCCCAGAATGCCGTTCAGCGGGGTGCGAATCTCATGGCTCATATTGGCCAGGAACTGGCTCTTGACCTGGCTCGCGTGCTCCGCAGTGCGCAAAGCCAGCTCGCGCTCCCCGGCAATGCAGGCGTTCGCGAAGCGCAGGCGCAGCAGCTCGGCCGTATTCTGCTGGTAACGGCGCGCGTTCGAAATGGCCATGTAGGCAAACAGCAGCACGCCCAATCCCAGAATGCTATTTTCATGACCGCCGACGATAAACAGGTTGGCCGCGACCGGCAGCAGCGTCGGCACGCAAAGCGCAACGTAGGCGGCGATCAGGCTGCCGAGGGTGAACAACCCGACGCCCGCAACGGCTATCGTGAACAGCAGGATCATGGCCTGATAAGTCGTTTCGTCCGGCGGGAACAGCCAGGTGCCCATCAGGCCCCAGACGATACCCATCAAACCCGTCAAAAGGATGAAAGGCCATGCCCACCGCCGTGCCGCTTCGGGCGGCGGCTGTGCGCGACGATAACGCAGAATCAGGGCATAGCGCAGCACCGAAACGAGGATGCTGACCGCCCACCACAGCACCAGCTTGACGACCGGAACCGCCGGCAGCAATGCCACGACCACGATGGTTGAAAACAGCGCCGCCATGCCCAACATGAACGGCGCGAGCGAGTAGAGCAGCGCGACCTGCTCGGCGTAAACCCGCATCTCGATATCGATCCGGCTGTCGGTATCGTCAGCGTCCTGCGTGGAAAGACCCGGCGCCTCTGCCGACCTCATTCCGGTTCTTTTTTCCTGAGCGATCAATGTTGCCGGTTTCCTCTGGTCAGGTTGCGCCGGGCGAATTTAATTTATCGCCCGATTTTCAAACCGGGCGGGCGCTTCCATTTCATCGTCGCTATTTTCCCGCCACCTTGCCGGCGCGGGTCGCGCTCCACTTGCCGCTGCCGGTACCGGATTTGACGGTTCCCGCCATGGCGCTGCCGTTCACGCGGCCGGTATATCGGTCACCGCCGACGGTGAAACTGATCTGCTCGCCATTCAGCCTGCCGTTCATCACCGGCGTCCCCTTGGCTCCGGACTTGAGCGTCCCGGAAATCATCTGGAATTCCTGTTTCAGCTTGAGTTCGCCCTGCGGCAATTGCCAGGTGCCCTCCACTTTTGCCGGCACGATCCACAGCAGGGCCGTGCAGTAGGCGCTGCAGCCGTCGGTGACCGTGGCCGTCTGGTCGGCTTTCCATTCCCCCATCGTGAAGGAGTTCGACACGATGCGGGTGCCGGGTTTGAGGTCGAGAATCTTCGGGCGCAGTTTGAGATTGATGTCGGGCAGCAGGAACATGGTGATCACCGTGGCTTTCGAGAAATCGCTCTCGAACAGGTCGGCCTTCATGAAACTGGCCTTGTCGCTCACGCCTTCCTTGGCGGCGTTGCGTTTCGACAGCTCCACCATGTCCGGGTTGTATTCGATGCCGAGCGCGCGCGTGCCGCGCTTGGCCGCGGTGATGACCGTGCGGCCGTCGCCCGATCCCAGATCGATCACGAAGTCTTTGGGCGTCACTTTCGCCATGTCGAGCATCTTGTCCACCAGCGCCTGCGGCGTCGGCACCCATACCACGTCCTTGCCTTCCTGGCCGACCTCCGGCTCGAATGTACTCTTCGCCGGCTGCGCCTGCGCCAAAACAGCAGCGGCAAAAATAGACAGGCACAGTGTCAACAACGACCGACGCACAAAATGCGATGCAATCATGCTTGTTCTCCGATGGTTGGATCAGCTTACAGCGATAATCAAAAATCCCGGTAGTGCCGGGCGACCATGATACCGGATTTCGACTCGGCGCCGTTCCGTCCCGCTAACCCGCTTTCTCAGCTGATGTCAGACTGTCGGCCACGAACTGCAGCGCCGCGGCAGCAAACGCATGCATATTGGCAACGCGGTCGCTGCTGCCGGTCTCGAGCGTGATGGCGCGCTCGCACCGGCCGGCAACAGCAAAGCAGGCGTGCCCCGCGGGATAGCCGTAACGGCTGCCGGTGGGTCCCGCCGCGCCGGTTTCGCCGACGCCCCAATCGGACGCGAAACGCTCCCGGATGATGCGCGCCTCGAACAGCGCATACGCCTCGGTCGACGGCCGCAGACCGGCCAGCATGTCCTCGCGTACATCTCTCAGCGCAAGCAATGCCTTGCGCGTGTAAATCACGGCGCCGCCGAGACAATAAGCCGAAGCTCCCGGCACGGCGAGCAGCGCCGCCGTGATCAGGCCACCGGCGGACGCTTCGGCCACCGCGATCGTCTCGTTGCGCGCCTTCAGCAGCGCAGCCACTTTTTCCGCGTGAGGTAGCAGATCGCGCATTGTTGTTCCTATGGAAATATAATTTTTTTTCAAAGACTTATTATCTTGCCTTCGGCCATGAACTGCAGCCGCGCCAGATGCGCGTAGAGGCCATTCTCAAGCAGCAACTCGTGGTGCGTGCCGATCGCGTGAATGCGGCCGCGATCGAGCACGATGATGCGGTCGGCGTTGCGCACCGTCGCGAGCCGGTGCGCGATGACGAGCGTGGTGCGTCCGCTCGCCAGTTGCTCCAAGGCTGCCGCGACCTGGCGCTCGCTTTCGGCATCGAGCGAACTCGTCGCCTCGTCGAGCAGCAGGACCGGCCGGTCGGCAAGCAGCGCCCGCGCGATCGAAATGCGCTGGCGCTGGCCACCGGAGAGTTTGATGCCGCGCTCGCCGAGATCGGTGTCCAGCCCTTGGGGCAGTCGTTCGATGAATTCCAGCGCATGCGCCGCGGCGCATG
>CAYIRZ010000241.1:0-5392 GCA_964365845.1 uncultured Streptomycetaceae bacterium | reverse complement strand
AGCGCTCGCCCCACAGATTTGGGGTCACGCCGGCGCTATCGGCGGCACTCAGTAGGGCAGCAACCTGCTCAGCCCGTGCGGTGCGGCGCCCGTGAATCTCGCCAATACGAAAAACGATATGCTTTTCACCTCCAAGGGCGATGGTGCGCTTGACATGCCCGGGTTTGTATAGCTCAACAGCGATCATGCTAGCTATGCAGCCAAGAGTTCTTCCCCAACCGACAATGCGGGCGATATGCTCTTCCATCGTTGAGTTCTGAAGCGAAACCACAAAACCTTGAGTAGCCAAATAGGGTGCAATCAGCTGGGTCGCCCATTCAGTGTCGTAGCACTTAGTGGAAACTATTGCGATATCTATCGGTCGCTCCTTAGATAAGCTTTGCGCCTCACAGAGATGTAATGCGCGTACCGTAACCGTGTGGTTTTCCGTGTCTGTTAATCCGGTGAGGACGAGACCATTTTCTTTAATGTAATCAACATGCTCCGGCCACTGGTCAATTATAGTGACGTCGGCCCCAGTGCGAGCCATATGGCCCGCCACATACCCCCCGACCCCACCAGCTCCAACCACGGCAATTCTTGGCCCCATATCCCCTCCGCCTGTTTAGTTACGTTTCACCCTAATTACCAAATTTAATTCGTACCGGTCGGTAACATCACGGGTTTATGCTGAGTGTAATGATGCAATGCTTCCAGCCCTTTTTCGCGCCCGATGCCACTTTGCTTGTAACCGCCGAACGGCGCTTCAACTTGCACTGCCTGATAACAGTTGATGTAGACCTGCCCAGCCTGTAGTTGCGCCGCAACCCGATGGGCACGCTCCACGTCCTTGGTCCACACGCCGGCGGCGAGCCCGTAGTCGGTATCGTTGGCGATGGCGATCGCCTCTTCTTCTGTATCAAAAGTAATGACGCTCGCCACTGGGCCGAAGATTTCTTCGCGTGCGATGGTCATGCTGTTCCTGACGTCGACAAACACTGTCGGTTCGACAAAGAAGCCTTTGTCGAGTTTTTCTCCCTTTGCCTGACCGCCACCGAGGATACAGCGCGCACCTTCGCGCTTGCCGATCTCCATGTAGTGAAGTACGCGCTTGAGCTGTTCTTCCGAAATCAAAGGGCCGACTTCCGGGTCCTCAAGCGCCGGACCAATACTGACTTTCTTCATCTGCTCCATCAGCAACTGGCTGAACCGCTCCGCGATTGAACGCTGTACGAGATGGCGCGTGCCTGCAGAGCAAATCTGCCCCGTGTTCTTCACCACTGTGCGCGCGGCCTGAACTGCCGCAGCGCCGATACCTGCATCTTCGAAAACGATGAATGGCGACTTACCGCCAAGTTCCAGGCTCACTGGCACGATACGCTCGGCCGCGGCTTTCATCACCAACTTGCCAACCTCCACCGAGCCGGTGAAGGAAACTTTGCGCACGCCCGGGTGTTGCACCAGCATCTGGCCGGCTTCTTCACCGAAGCCGGTGATGACGTTGAACGCCTCAGGTGGCATGCCGGCCTCGGTGCAAAGCAGAGCAAGTTCGAGAGCCGTAATGCAAGTCTGCTCAGCGGGTTTCACTATGACCGAATTGCCAGCGGCGAGCGCTGGAGCAACACCACGACCGGTCTGGCTGATTGGACCGTTCCAGGGAATGATGTGGCCAGTGACACCATACGGCTCGCGCAAGGTGTACACCAAGTGCCGCCCCGGTGCTGGAATTACCTCGCCCAGTATTTTGTCGGCGGCACCAGCGTAATATTCGAAATACCGCGCGCAGATTTCCACATCGTTGGCCGAAACCGTCAGAGGCTTTCCCGTGTCAAGCGACTCGAGATAGGTCAGACGCTCCTTGTGCTGGCGCAGCAGCTGAGCGACGCGATACAGAATCTGCCCTCGTCTGAACGCATCCAGCGCTCTCCATTTCCTGAAACCAATTTCGGCGCTCTTAACCGCCTTGTCAATGTCGGCGGCGTCCCCACGCGCAAATACGCCGAGGTTTTCGCCAGTAGAGGGGTTGACGCCCTCAAAGTATCTGCCGCTCACAGGCCTGGTCCACTCGCCGCTAATGATGTGATCGTAACGTTCCCGAATGAGGTTTCCTTGCGCAGTCTTCATTTCACGAGTCCCTTAACGGCTGTCCTAGGAGTCTTTCACGGAATCTCAGCCTCATCAGTATTCCGTCGCAAATCTTGGATGCCTGAGGTGGGGCAGCGGCATCGATCTTGACGTTGACCAGCACTACCCCGGGCTCGCGCCGGATTTCGTTCACCGCATCGTCAAGTTGCGATGGTTTAATGAGGCGCGCCGCGCCGCACGCCTGCAAGCGGACGCGGGCCTTCAACTTCAGTGGTTAGTGAAACCATTCGCATCGCAGGATCTGCGACACACAACCTGATCAACTTCGCCAGCGTCACGCCGGCAACGCGCAGTGTCTGACGCACTTCCACCTGCCAGCCGAGCGTCGCCTTTGCGGCCACATTCATCATCATTCCCCCAGTGTGAAAAAGCCTCACTCAATATTGCGCCTCTTTCCACTGTAACAAAAAACTTTACTCGATATGTGCGCCGGTGAGTTTCACCAGCGTGGCATATTTCTCGTAGTCGGCTTTCACCTGCGCTCCGAATTCCTCGGGAGTGCTGATCCACGGTTCGAACGCCTGACTGGAGAGATTTTGCGCGACCTCGGGCAGCTTCAGCGATTTGTTGATCTCGGCGTTCAACTGGCCAATGATGTTCTTCGGCGTGCCTGCTGGTGCAAACACTGCAATCCATGAGCTCATCTCGTAGCCGGGCACGCCCGCCTCCGAGATCGTTGGCAAATCAGGATAGAGTTTTATGCGGCTAGCGGAGGACACGGCGAGCGGTCGCAGCTTGGCCGGGATATGTGCCCTTACCACCGCAATGGTAGCGAGTATCGCCTGCGTTTCGCCGGACACGATCGCAGTCACCGCAGGTGGGCCGCCCTTATATGGCACGTGTACGATGTTGATGCCGGTCATCGAGATAAATAGCGCCATCGACAGATGGTAAGAGCCGCCGTTACCAGAAGATGCATAAAGGATCTCGCCTGGTCTCGCCTTGGCCAACGCAATAAACTCTTTCACCGACTTCGCCGGTAGCGACGGATGCACCGCCAGCACTCCGGGCTGTGAGCAAATCAGCGCGATCGGCACAAAGTCCTTGAGCGTGTCGTACGGGAGTTTCTTGTAAAAGCTAGCGTTGCCGATGTGGGTGGTCGAGTGCACCATCAAGGTATAGCCATCGCCCGGTGCCTTGGCGACGACATTGGCGCCGATAGTACCTGCCGCCCCGGGCCGGTTGTCGATCATGAATTGCTGACCCATAGCTTCAGAGAGTTTCTGCATCACCAACCGACCGACGCTATCGACACCGCCGCCAGCAGGCCACGGTATCACCACGCGCACCAGTTTGGCGGGATAGGTTTGGGCACGGATGACGATCGGTGACAGCAGGAGCGCCGTTAGGACCAAGGCTACGAACCGTAATATTATCCTCATGGTTTCCTCCTTTAGTTCCATCGATAAAGATTGCATCAAAGCTAAGCACCGCAACAGCAGCCAGAGCATTTTGCTACCTACGCACCATACTTGCCGACCTTATAACAAGGAACTCCTCAAATTCCTGCAATTTTTAGTGCCCCAACATCTAGTTTTGAGATGCATTCCATCAGGTTACCGAAAGCTTCTCCCGAAACCGGAGTTTCATCAGCACGCCGTCGCGGATTTTGGGTAACTGCGGCGCGGGGGCATCACTGATCTTGACATTGACGAGCACCGGACCGGCTGCATTGAGGATTTTGTCCGCAGCATCGTCAAGGCGCGCTGGATCGTCCAATTGGAGCGCGACTGGGAAGCCTGCCGCTGCCGCCATCCCCGCAATGTCAACGCCGAATCCGGTTGCAGTCACCTGTTTCCCGGTCTCTTGATAGCACTCATTGTCCATCACCACGATGGCGAGATTGGCCGGCCGTTGCGCCGCGATGGTGGCGAGTGAGCCAATCCCCATCAGCATATCGCCGTCGCCCAGCACCACTATCACGCGCCGCTTGGGCTGCGTCAGGGCCAGCCCCAGGCCCACCATCGGCGCACCGCCCATTCCGGCGCCATGAATGGTGAAATTAAGCGGGTGTTCGCCGCGCGCCGCAACTAGATCATAGCCGGCATTGCCCAGTCCGCCGATGGCGAGTACTTCGTCGTTGCCTGCAAGAATTTTTTTTATCACCGCGCGCCGATCGACCAGCGCCTGCTTCGCTTTCGTCATCATGAGTCGAACCTCTTGGCGCCGGTCAAGCGCTGGGTAAGGAGGACGCCCGCACCCGAGGAGCAGGCAAACACCATCTGTGCCGCCGCTGCCACCGTAGGCGCGGCATCTTCGGGATGATCCACCTCGTAGGCGTGGAAATCCGCGAGCTCGAGCAGCGGCCGCGAGCTGCGCCCCATATAAAGCATCCATGGATTGGCCTCGCCCCAGCTGCCGCGCACCGTGATCAGCGTCAGAAACGGAAACAGCCCGGCCTTGATGAGCCCGAAATTGTTGATGCAATTGCCGAGCCCGCTCGATTGCATGAGCAGCACGCCACGCTCGCCGCCGAGCCAGGATCCGGCCAGCAGACACGGGCCTTCCGCCTCGGTCGTCAGCGGCACCATGCGCATCCTGGGTTCCGCTGCACACAGCTCGATCAGTCGTTTGTGCCCGCCATCGGGCACATAAGCAACGACTGTCACACCAGCATCGCGTAACGCATGATGTACTTCCGCATGCCAATCGCGCAGATCCGTTGTTGGTTCATTTCCAGTGCTCACTTCCGCCTCCCTTCCGTTAATGCTCAACTTCCGTGCCGGCTAATAGCTCGTCGGCCAGTTGGCCAGACGGTGCTGGCCCACGCCGTTGGTCAGGCGCAGCGACTGGACCTCAAGCATTTCCTTGAGGTATTCCCGCGTCTCGCGCGGGTCCAGCACTTCCTTCACGCCAAAGACCGCGCCCAGGTCATAAGCCGATGCGTTGCGCGTCATGTCCGCCAGCAGCTTCTTGAATCGTTCCGGATCGTCCTCTTCCTTGACGCCATGCACCACCGTCACCGCCGTGCGCGGGTTCATGAAACTCACCTCCGCGGTCCACCACGCGGCGATCTCATCGGCAATCCCGGCTCCGCCCATGTTGATGAAGCCACGGCCATAGCTCTTGCGCAGGATGATGCTGATCTTCGGCACGGTCACCTGCAGCAGCGCATTCATCCAGTTGATAATGCGGCCGATGACGCCGCGCTTCTCGGCATCCGGTCCGACCAGAAAGCCGGGCTGGTCCTGCAGGAACACGAGCGGCACGTTGTAGGAATCGCACAGCACGATGAAGTCGGTCGCTTTGCTGCAGGCGTCGGCGTCCA
>CAYIRZ010000240.1:0-5411 GCA_964365845.1 uncultured Streptomycetaceae bacterium | reverse complement strand
GCTCCTTGAAGTCTGACCTCACCCGCGTCGATGCTCACAAGGTGAGGCCTGAGGAATATGAGGAACTACCTGATCTCACAGACGACATGCTGTCGCGAGCGAAGATCAATAAGGGTGGAAGACCTTTGTCACCAAATCCTCGCAAGCTGATCTCGCTTCGCCTGCCGGCCAATGTGATTGAACGCTGGAAGGCCACGGGCCCCGGTTGGCAAACGCGCATGGCTGAACGGCTTAGCAAGGTGCGGTGAAGAAAACCTCAGGGGCAGACCACCAAGACCGCTGCTTCGCTACGGCCCGGGGTAAGTATCACCATCTTTAGTTTTTGATTTGCCTGACTAACTTATGCGGCAACCCCCGCCCCACGTGCTTTTTGGACCAGATAGTCACGTGCCGCCAGCATATCGTCCATTTCCGCATTCAAAAAATGGTCAGCCCGCATGCCTCGGGCGCTGCCGCACCCGCCGTGATCGCCTTACCCACAAAACCGTGGCAGCCGTGAAACATGCGGGCTAGAAGCTATAGCCCTGACTCCCGAATCCCCAGTGAAGCGGCCCGGCAAGCAGCCGTCTGGCATGATTATTCCCATTTAGGTATAATTCACCAATGACTGAAGGCCGCTCTGATCAACCGAGGCCGCTGGAATGGATCGGGAGTTCGAAGAAGGACCTCATGGCGCTGCCGGACGAGGTGGTGCAGGTTTTTGGTTACGCGCTACACCTCGCGCAAACCGGCGGGAAGCACGCCCAGGCAAAATCGCTGCAAGGCTTCGGGTCTGCAGGCGTGCTGGAGGTTGTCGAAGACCAGCGGGGCAGCACCTACCGCGCGGTGTATACGGTTCGTTACGCGGCGCGGGTGTTCGTGCTGCATGTATTTCAGAAGAAATCCAAGTCCGGCATCGCGACGCCAAAACCGGACCTGGAATTGATCAGAAACAGGTTGAAAGCGGCCGCCACGCGTGCCAAGGAGCTGGAATATGAGCAAACGTAAAACCAAAGTCGTTGCCGGTATCGAGATTCATGAAGGCAGCGGGAATGTGTACGCCGACCTCGGCTACCCCGACGCCGAGGAAATGCTGGTCAAGGCCAGGCTGGTTGCGAAGATTTCGGAAATCGTCCACAAAAAAGGGCTGACTCAGGTCGAGACCGCCAGGATGCTTGGCTTGACCCAGCCCAAGGTTTCTGCCCTGCTCCGCGGGCAATTCCGGGGAGTCTCGGAACGAAAACTGATCGAGTGCATGACCCGCCTGGGTCAGGACGTTGAGATCGTCGTGAAGGATGCGCCCCGGCGCCGCGCCAGCGGCAAGCTGACGGTGGTCTTTGCTTGATGCCTTAGCCCGCATGCCACAGGCGCCGCCCGCGCGGTTTGATCCCATAACCCCAAAATCGTGGCAGCCGTGAAACATGCGGGCTAGCGATCTTGAACTTCCCAGGGATTGACTACCGGTACGTTCAGATCCCGAAAATGCCGCACGTTTCGGGTGGCAAGCGTGGCGCGCCGCGCAAGCGCGATGCCTGCGATCTGCGTGTCGCGCATGTCCACCGGACGCCCGGCTTTCTGCCGCCCGGCCGCCAGTGACGCTGCTTCGGTCGCGGCAGCGCTGTCGAAATCCAACACGCGGTTTTCCAGGTCCTCTTTCAGCAGTCGGGCAAATGCCCCTTCCAGCGTCTGCCGCCGCCGGCCTGCCGGCAGCAGCGCCAGGCCAAGACGGGCCTCGAACAGCGTGATGCTGGTTATCCAGACGGATTCGGCGGGCTGGCGGTCCAGCCACGCCACCACGGGAGCCTCGGGTACCGTGCGCATCAACGCCGAAAGCACGTTGGTATCGAGGATGATCATTTACCGAATTCCGCCGACCGCGGAAGCTGACCGCGCAATTCCGGCAGGTCCGTGGTCAGCCCCGCTTTCGCGAAACGCGCCGCGATGCGTGACCCCAGCTTGGGCAGAGGTTGGTTTTGTTCCTTCACCGCGTTGCGCAAAATGTGCCGGACTTCCTCTTCCATACTGCGCCCGTGATGCGCGGCGCGGCGTTTCAGGCGCGCTTTCACGTCATCTTCCAGGTCGCGAACGATGAACTGAGCCACAGGCAACTCCTCATATGAACAATAATGATATCATGATATCGCATTTTGACGGCTGGCTGCAAGTTCGAATTCAAGCCATGGCCGGCCCTGTTTCGCACGGAGAACCAGAGCAATCATCAATATAAGCCCCGTTTCGCACGGAGCACACTGAGAACACGGAGGATTCTTTTCAATACCTTCCTTTCAATACTCGCTTGACGGGTAACACGGGGTTGCGGAGGCAATGCATCAATCTCTGTTTTTCTCAGTGTCCTCCGTGTGCTCCGTGCGAACCGCATTCCGATATCAGCCCTGCGGGTTAGAGTCCCGCGATAACTTCCGCACTCGCGGCAAGCTCGCCGCGCTCGACGCGTTTGACGATCGCGTTCATTTTGGCATGCGTAGTCGCCGCCACGCCGATCTCCAGCCCCCTGGCCGCGACATAGCCATTGATGAAATCGGTCTCCGTGCGGCGCCCCTTGGCCATGTCCTGCGCCATCGAGGGACGCTGTTCATCCGAACGCTTTTTCGCATTCTCGATCAGGATATCGGCGATTTCCGTCAGCGCATCCTTGCTGCCCTCTCCCGCCCGCGCCAGCGTCTCCGGCTCCATGCCGAGCATTCTTTCAAGCTGGTAGCCGAGCGCCTGGCCGACGCGCACCGCTTCGCTCCCCAGGCGTATCGACAGCCAGCGCGGACCTTCCGCGCCATCGCGCTGATTGCCGGACAGGCCGGTGGCGGCGGAAAGTCCGTTGCGCATGGAATTGATGACCAGCTTGGACCAGCGCTCGCCCCACAGGTTGGTCGTGACCTTGGCGCTGTCGGCGGTGCGCAGCAACTGCGCCACCTCTTCCGCCCGCGGCGAAACGCGTCCGTGCACTTCGCCGACGCGGTACACGGTATGCTTGTCGCCGCCCATGGGGACGGTGCGCTTCACCTGCCCCGGCGCATACAGCTCCGCCGCGACCAGGCTCGCGATGCAGCCCAGCGTTTTGCCCCAGCCGACGATATTCGCGATGCGCTCTTCGTTGATGCAGTTCTGCAGCGACACCACGTAGCCGTCAGGCGCGAGATAAGGCTTGATCAGATGCGTCGCCCATTCGGTGTCGTAGGATTTGACGCAGATGAAAGCGATGTCGATCGGCCGCTCCCGGCAAAAACGCTGCACGTCGGTGATATGCAGCGCATTGACCGGGATCGAATACGTCTCCTGCGGCGTCATGCCCGATAGTTGCAAGCCGTGCTCGCGCATGTATTCGACATGCTCGGGCCAGGCATCGATCAGCGTGACATCATGGCCGGCGCGCATCATGTGCCCGCCGGCGTAGCCGCCGATCGCCCCGGCTCCCACCACTACGATACGTTTACCCATATTCGCTTCCCGAAAATCGAATTAACCGCCAAGACGCCAAGGCGCCAAGGAAAATAAAGTCAAAATAAAATCTGGATAATTTTTATCAGAACCAACCCACGTGAACGGAACAAAGACCGCAGATCGCCTTTTTCTTTTTTGTGTTTGTTTCGGATTTTCTTGGCGTCTTGGCGTCTTGGCGGTTCATGCCCTCAGTTTTTCGATAATCGCCGCGGTCATGCGCCCGGTGCCGGCATCGCCGCCCAGATCGCGCGTGACATCGCGCTTCTCAGCGAGAACCTGCGACAGCGCCGCGTCGATGCGGTCGGCCGCGGCGGCCTCGCCGATGTAGCGCAGCAGCATCACCGACGACAGTATCATCGACAGCGGATTTGCGATGTCCTGGCCGGCGATGTCAGGCGCGGTGCCGTGCACCGCCTCGAACATCGCGTATTCGTTGCCGAGATTCGCTCCCGGCGCCAACCCCAGCCCGCCGACAACGCCCGCCAGAAGATCGGAAACGATATCGCCGTAGAGATTCGCCAGCAACAGGCAATCGAACGTCTCCGGCTTCATCACCAGCTCCATGCACAACGCGTCTATCACCCGGCTGTCGGTCGTGATGGCGGGATAATCGGCAAGCACCTCCTGTGCCGCCTTCAGGAACAGGCCGTCGGTGAGTTTGAGCACGTTGGACTTGTGCCCTATCGTGATGCGCTTGCGTCCCAGACGCAGCATGTAATCGGCCGAGAACCGCGCCATGCGCTGGGTGGCGCCGCGCGTAATGATTTTGAGGGCTTCCGCCGTATCATCGTCGATCATGCGCTCAAGGCCGAGATACAAATCCTCGCTGTTCTCGCGGAACAGCACGATGTCCACGCCGCTATAGCGCGAGGCGACGCCCGGATAGGATTTTACCGGGCGCACATTGGCGAACAGTTCCAGTTCCTTGCGCAGCGCGATCGCGACACTCGGATAGACCCGGGTGTCCGCGCGTTTGACCTTGCGTTCCACGCGATAGGCTACGCCGAACGGCGTGGCGGTAGGCCCTTTGAGCGCGATGCGCGTCCGCGCTATCGAGTCGAACACACTCTCGGGCAGCGGGGTGCCGGTTTCCTCGCCCACTTTCATGCCCGCCGGGCGCACATCCCACTGAATCCGCACTCCTGATGCCTCGATCACGGCACGTGCTGCACCTGTGACCTCGGGACCGATGCCATCACCGGGAATAAGTGTTATCTCACGCATCTTGACCTGCCTCAATCCGCGTCACCGGACGAGTTCTTCAACGCCTTCAGCCGCGGCAATATGAACGGCATGGCGATGGATATGACCGATAGCACGACCATCGTCACGGTGATGCCACTGCCCACAAAAACCGCCGGGTTGCTGCCGGAAATCGTCATTGCCTGACGGAACGATTGCTCCATGATGCCTCCCAGCACCAGCGACAGCACCAGCGGCGCGACCGGGATATCGACCTTGTCAAATAGGTATCCGACCACCCCGAACAGCAGGATCAGGTAGAGATCGAGCATGCTGCCGTTGATGGCATAGGTGCCGATGACGGAAATCGCCACGATCAGCGGATAAAGGATGCCGCTGGGAATATAGAGCAGCCGCACGAACAGTCCGATCAGCGGCAGATTAAGAATGAGCAGCATGATGTTGCCGATATACATGCTGTCGACCAGCCCCCACACGATGTCGGGGCGACTCTGGAACAGCAGCGGGCCGGGCTGTATGCCGTACATGATGAATGCACCCAGCATCACCGCCGTGGCGCCGCCTCCCGGCACGCCCAACGTCAGCAGCGGCACCATGGCGCCGGCGGTATCGGAATTGTTCGCGGCTT
The DNA here is from genome assembly GCA_964365845.1 of uncultured Streptomycetaceae bacterium. Taxonomy (GTDB): domain Bacteria; phylum Pseudomonadota; class Gammaproteobacteria; order Burkholderiales; family SG8-41; genus CAKKQX01. Next base: position 145 of record CAYIRZ010000240.1, on the reverse strand, counting down.
CCGGCCCGGCAACGCCCTCGATTGCGCCCTTGCCGAATTCTTCCGGGTGCTTGGAAAGCCGCTTCTCGGTCGTGTAGGACAGGATGGAGGCAATCGTGCCGCCGGCTCCCGGCAGCACGCCGATGATGAAGCCGATGATGCCGCC
>CAYIRZ010000239.1:4095-5454 GCA_964365845.1 uncultured Streptomycetaceae bacterium | reverse complement strand
GGCTTGCTTGAATCCCACGCTATTTCACCGTGAAAACCGACCACCTCGCAAACATGATCGGCAAGTTCCCGGATTGTGTGATCTTCGCCCCAACCTATGTTGATGAGTGGCGGCCGAGGCGAATCCGGCTCGAAGCGAATGACTTCGTCAAATTTGTTGTCCGGTAACTTCATGAGCATAACGCAGGCTTCCGCCATGTCATCGCTGTAGAGCATTTCTCTCCTGGGGGTGCCCGTACCCCAAAGAACTACTGGTGATTGGTGACCAGTAACCTGTGACTGAAGTTTGGCCTCATGGAACTTGCGGATGAGTGCTGGCAGGACATGGGAGTTTTGCAGATCGTAGGTATCGCCTGGACCATAGAGATTGTTAGGCATAGCCGCCAAAAAGCGCGTGCCATACTGGCGGTTGTACGCCCAACACATCTCAATCCCTGCGATCTTGGCAATCGCATATGGGCGGTTGGTAATTTCCAGAGGACCAGTGAGCAGGTACGACTCTTTGATTGGCTGGGGACAGTCCCTTGGATACACGCAAGAAGAGCCCAGGAACAGGAGACGCTTTACGCCGCTGCGCCACGCTTCGTGAATGACATTGGTCTGGACCACAAGATTTGAATGGATAAACTCCGCCGGATAATCGTTATTAGCCATAATCCCGCCAACTCTGGCAGCAGCTATAAAGACGTATTCTGGCCGTTCAAGGTCGAAAAAATCACTTACAGCAGATTGGTCAGCGAGGTCCAGTTCGGCATGGGTACGCACGATGATATCGCGATAACCACGGGCAACAAGCTGCCGCATCAGGGCAGAGCCGGCCAACCCGCGGTGGCCTGCGACGTAAATGCGGGCGCCAAGAGGCATGGCGCCGTGACTGGTGACTGGTGATTGGTGATTGGTGTTCAAGACCAGTAACTGTAATTGGTGGTTGTTAAGGACAGTGGTTGGTAATTGGTAATTGGTAATTGGTGACTGGTGATTCGTGAGCTGAATGGAGAATGCCGGTCTCGTTTACCCCCTCGCCTTGCCAGCGGATTTTCATGCCGAGTTCCTCGGCGGCAGCGAAGTAGGTCGGCAACCCTTTGCCGACAATTTAGGATGGCGGCATGGGAATGCCGCCCTACGGCTTAAGATAGTGCCATCGGGGTATCGGCACCATAAATCCACCTCCACACTATTCATGATAGTCATAAGCGGAATAACCGTGCTGCTTAACCAGTTCGTCGCGCTCCGCAGCCTTCAGGTCCTCCCGCACCATCTCGGCAACGAGTTCGCGGAAAGTGATCTTCGCTGTCCAGCCGAGCTTTTCCTTCGCTTTGGTGGCATCACCGAGCAGGGTTTCCACTTCGGTGGGACGGAA
>CAYIRZ010000239.1:0-3995 GCA_964365845.1 uncultured Streptomycetaceae bacterium | reverse complement strand
TTTCCTTCGCTTTGGTGGCATCACCGAGCAGGGTTTCCACTTCGGTGGGACGGAAATAGCGGGGGTCGACGCGGACGATTATGTTACTAGTGACTGGTGATTGGTGATTGGTACCCCTCAAGGGGGTATTGAAAAGAATGATTGGTGACTGGTGATTGGTGACTGGCAACTGGTGACTGGTGATTGGTGAAGACCCAGCACCGAGGGCTGAGTCAAGGATGCCGACTTCATTTACGCCTTCGCCTTGCCAGCGGATTTTCATGCCGAGTTCCTCGGCGGCAGCGTTGACGAAGTCCCGCACGCTGTATTGCACGCCGGTGGCGATGACGAAATCCTCGGGTTTGTCCTGCTGGAGCATGAGCCACTGCATCTCAACGAAGTCCTTGGCATGTCCCCAGTCGCGCTTGGCGTCGAGATTGCCGAGGTAGAGGCAATCCTGCAGGCCGAGCTTGATCCTCGCCAGTGCACGAGTGATCTTGCGGGTAACAAAGGTTTCGCCACGGACCGGGCTTTCGTGATTGAAAAGGATGCCGTTGCAGGCATAGATGCCGTAGGCTTCACGGTAATTCACGGTGATCCAGTAGGCATAAAGCTTGGCTACGGCATAGGGGCTGCGGGGATAGAAAGGCGTAGTCTCCTTTTGCGGAGTTTCCTGCACCAAGCCATAAAGTTCTGACGTCGAGGCTTGGTAGAAGCGGGTTTTCTTTTCCAGGCCAAGGATGCGGATTGCTTCCAGCACGCGTAAAGCGCCCAGGGCATCGGAGTTGGCAGTGTATTCGGGTTCTTCGAACGACACGGCGACGTGGCTCTGAGCGGCGAGATTATAGATTTCATCCGGCTGCACCTGCTGGATAATGCGCACGAGGCTGCTGGAATCCGTCATATCACCATAGTGAAGGATAAACTGACGTTTCTCGACGTGCGGATCCTGATAAAGATGATCGATGCGATCGGTATTGAACAGGGAGGTGCGACGCTTGATGCCGTGGACGACATACCCCTTATGCAGCAGGAATTCCGCGAGATACGCGCCGTCTTGGCCGGTGATGCCGGTAATGAGAGCTATTTTGGACATTTGGAAAGCAACGGATTGTTTTTGACATTGTATTATACTTAACCGGCACCCGCGTCCCCAACGAAACTTATGTCATAAGACCCAAGAAAAAATGCTGCTCCCCGTTATTTTATCCGGTGGAGCGGGTTCACGGCTATGGCCGGTATCCCGCGAAGCCTATCCCAAACCTTTCATCCGCCTCGCCGATGGCGCCAGCCTGTTGCGTCGAACACTCGAGCGGGCCATGCGCATCGAGGGCGTATCGACCGTCCTCACGGTGACCAACCGGGAATACTACTTCCTCACGAAAGATGAATATGCCTCGGCCGCCGTTAAAACCGACCCTGTTTTTTTACTTGAGCCGTGCGCCCGCAATACTGCCCCGGCCATTGCCATGGCCGCCTTCTTCGCCGCCCACCATCATGGCGCCGATACCGAGTTGTTGATCCTGCCCGCGGATCACCTGGTCGAAGGCGATGAGGCATTTGCATCCGCGGTAGAAGCAGCCCGCCACCTTGCCGGGCAGGGACTGCTCGTCACCTTCGGCATTCCGCCTGCCCGGCCGGAGACGGGTTTCGGCTATATCGAATGCGGCCCGGCTATCGACAACCACGGAAGCTGCCGCGTAGCTCGTTTTGTCGAGAAGCCGACCTCGGAAATCGCCAGCGGCTATATTTCGTCCGGGCGGTTTTTGTGGAACTCGGGAATGTTTTGCTTTCGTGCAGAGCGTTTTCTCGATGCGTTACGTGTATGCGACCCGGTGTTATACGCGAAGGCCGAGGCGTGCTGGAAGGCAACGGCTGCCCGCGCCGGCGATAAGATCGAACTCGACGCGGAAGCTTTCTCGGCGCTGCCAGATATCTCCGTGGATTATGCGGTCATGGAGAAGCACAAGAATGTCGCTGTCGTTAAAGCGGGATTCAAGTGGAACGATATCGGCTCGTGGAAAGCCTTAAGCGAACTCACTGCGGCGGACGAGCATGGTAATCGTATACTGGGCGAGACTGTGCTGATGAATGCCCGCAACTGCTTTATCCAGAGCGACTCGCGAGTGGTGGCTGCGGTGGGCGTCGAGAACCTTGTCATCGTGGACACCCCCGATGCGCTGCTGGTCGCAAACAAAGACCATGTCCAGGACGTCAAGCAGGTCGTTCAGCACCTCAAGCTTACCAATCATTCAACTCACCTCCTGCATCGCACCGCGCACCGCCCATGGGGCACCTATACGGTGCTGGAAGAAGGTCCGGGTCACAAGATCAAACGCATCGTGGTGAAGCCGAAAGCATCGCTCAGCCTGCAAATGCACCGGCACCGCAGCGAACACTGGGTGGTGTTGGCCGGAACGGCCAGGGTAGTAAACGACGCCAGGGAATTTACGATTGAGGCCAATGAGTCGACCTTTATTTCAGCCGGCCACAAGCATCGGCTGGAAAATCCCGGCCCGGAAGATTTGGTGATCATCGAGGTGCAAACCGGAAGCTACGTGGGCGAGGATGATATCGTCCGGTTTGAGGATGTCTACGGGCGGAAATAAACAACCCCGCAGCTTGCTGCGCGGCTGTTTATTAACTCATTGTTTTTATTATGAATAATATACTTGAACTGCACGCCCTGGGCCAGCGCGTCTGGCTCGACAATCTGTCGCGCACGCTGCTGCGCGAAGGCACGCTGCAAAAACTCATCGCCGATGACGGCGTCGCCGGCGTCACCTCCAACCCGTCGATTTTTTTCAAGGCCATCAGCGACAGCCCGTATTACCGCGAGGAAGCGGCGGCCCTTCGGCGCGATGCGGCGCTCACGCCCGAGCAGCGCTACGAGCGGCTGGCGATCGCCGATATCCAGGCGGCGTGCGACCTGCTGCGTCCGCTGTTCGACCAGACCCGGGGCGAAGACGGCTACGTCAGCCTGGAAGTATCGCCCACACTGGCGCACGACGCGCCCGGAACCCTCGCCGCGGCCCGGCGCCTCAAGGCCGCGGTGCGCCGCGACAACCTGCTGATCAAGGTACCCGCCACGCCGGCCGGCGTGGCGGCCATCGAAACGCTGATCGGCGAAGGCTGCTCGATCAACGTCACGCTGATGTTTTCGCTGATGCACGCGCGCAACGTTGCGTGCGCTTATATCCGCGGTCTCGAAAAATGGATGGCGAACGGCGGCGAGGCGCGCCGCGTGAAATCGGTCGCGAGCCTGTTCCTGAGCCGCGTCGATACGCTGGTCGACCAGCGTCTGGAAGCGCTGGGCGGCGAAGCGCTGGCGCTGCGCGGCAAAACGGCCGTGGCACTCGCCCGGCTCGCCTATCAGGAATACAAGACGATTTTCAAGGGCGCGCAATTCGCGCCGCTGGCCGCGCGCGGCGCCCGCCCCCAGTTCATGCTGTGGGCCAGCACCGGCACCAAAAACCCGGCTTACAGCGACGTGCTCTACGTCGAATCCCTGATCGGGCCGGAGACCATCAACACCCTGCCAGATGCGACGCTTGCCGCCTTCCGCGATCACGGCCGCGCCAGCGCGACGCTGGAGACCGAAATCGAGGCGGCGCGGCAGCAGTTTGCCGCGCTCGCGCGCCTCGGCATCGACATGGATGGCGTCGGCGAAGAGCTGCAGGTCGAGGGCGTGACGCTGTTTTCCGACTCGTTTGAGCAGCTGCTCAAACTCGTGGCGTAGTTTGTGATTGGTGATTGGTGATTGGGGACTCGTCGCGCGCATCTGAGTTTTTTCACACCTACCCACCGGGCATTATCGCGCCATGGTCCGTCTGGCAAACTACGCGGCACAAAATACCTTTGCTCCCGTTACCGAAGACGGCATGAACGGCATAGGCACCTGCCGCAACAGCGCCGGTAAGCGCTACGATCTGAAGATGCAACTGCAGTTCTAGTGTGCCGTCCCGAAAAGAATTCGCCTATCCGTAGGTCGCCAATGCCCCCACGACACGTTAGCG
>CAYIRZ010000238.1:0-5480 GCA_964365845.1 uncultured Streptomycetaceae bacterium | reverse complement strand
TATTGATCATTTTCATCGTGCTCTACACGCGCTACCGCTCCACCGCGCTGTCGCTGATGATCATGGGCAACATCCCGCTCGCGCTGGTGGGCAGCGTCGTGGCGCTTGCGGTTGCGGGCCAGCCGCTGTCGGTCGCGTCGATGATCGGCTTCATCACGCTTGCCGGCATCAGCGCGCGCAACGGCATCCTGAAGGTGAGCCACTACATCAACCTGTGCGCGTTCGAGGGCGAAACATTCGGCAAGGAGATGATCGTGCGCGGCTCGCTCGAGCGGTTGACACCGGTGTTCATGACCGCGCTGGTGGCGGCGTTCGCGCTGGTGCCCCTGATGCTCGCGGCCGACGAGCCGGGCAAGGAAATCCTGCACCCGGTGGCGGTCGTGATTTTCGGCGGGCTGGTGAGTTCCACCCTCCTAGACACTATCCTCACGCCGGTAATGTTCTGGCTGTGGGGCGAGAAACCGCTCAAGCGATTGCTCGATGAGCATGCAAAGCAAGCCTATTGAGGCGCGTCGCCGCATCTATCCGCATCAACCACTGAAAGGAAACTGACCATGAAACCGACCACCGTTATGTTTGCCGCCATGCTGCTGTGCCTCTCGCTTGCTGCCCGCGCTGACGGACCCGCGATCGGCCCGAACGGCGGCCAGGTCAAAGACGCCGGGAAATATCATCTGGAACTGATCGTCAAGGATACCGCGCTTACGGTGTATGTCACCGGCAACAAGGACGCGAAAGTTGCGACCAAAGGCGCGACCGGCAGCGCGACGGTGCTAGCGGGCAAAGGCACTTCGAACGTGAAGCTTGAGCCGAGCGGCGAAAATGCACTCGCGGGAAATGGCAGTTTTCAGCCGGCGCCGGACATGAAGGTCGTGGTGTCCGTGACGCTGCCCGGCCAGCCGCCGGTCCAGGCGCGCTTCACGCCGCTCGAGAAACCGAAACCTTCAGCCAAATGACACGCAGAAAGTTTTTGGTCACGCTCGCGGGCGCGAGCGCCGCGAGCCTGGGTGAACCGTTGTGGCGGCAATCGGTATTCGCGGCCATGGATGCGGGACACAAGACCGCGCCTGTATCTGCTCCTCCCGCCGCACCCCCGGGGGAGTTCACTAATCCCTTGCGTCTTCCCGGCACGAGCGGCTTATATGCGGCAGCGGCGGCAAAGGATGTAAAACAAATCACGGTAAGCGAGCTGAATTTCGAGGTTCTGCCCAAGCTCTCGTCACCGTTCTGGGCCTATGTCGCTGAAGTGGGCGGCAAGCAGTTATTAAATCCAACCCTGCTGGCGCGGCCGGGTGACCAGATCAAGCTGCGCATGGTCAACCGGCTGAAGCAGCCGACGATCATTCATTGGCACGGCCTGACCAACGACGAGCGCAACGACGGCAGCGGCATGTATCAAGTGGACCCAGGCAAGACCTTCGATTACGCGTTCACGGTGCGCGACCGCGCCGCCAACTACTGGTATCACCCCCATCCGCACGACATCGCCGGCGAGCAGACCTACAAGGGTCTCGCCGGGCTGTTGATCGTGAAGGATGACGATGAGGAAAAGCTCGCCCGCGCGCTCGATCTCGCGCTCGGCGTCACCGACATTCCGTTGGTGATACAGGACCGCAGCTTCAACTTCGAAGGCAAGCTCGAATACAAGCTCTCGCGCGAGCAGATGTCTGCGGGCTTTCTCGGCGAAGAAATTCTGGTAAACCTCACGGTGCGGCCCTACTTCGACGCCGCGCGCCGCATCTACCGCTTTCGCATCCTGAATGGCTCTAATGCACGCAGCTACCGGCTCGCGTTCTCGCAAGGTAGCCGACTGCTCGATTACTACCTGATCGGCACCGACGGCGGCTTGCTGGAGCAGCCGCAGAAGGTGCGGGAAACCTTCATCGGGGCAGCACAACGGCTTGATATTCTGCTCGACCTGCGCGCAGCATCCGGGAGCGAATCGGTATTTCTCAAGAGCCTCGCATTCGACCCGATGCACAACGAGTCGGTTGACGAAAAAAGCGGCAAACCGGCGGCGGGGGCGATACAGGGCGGCGGCATGATGCAGGGTATGGGCGCCATGCCGGGCATGCAAAGCGGCGGCGCGGATCCGCACGCCGCCCACGCGGGCGGCGGCCTGATGGACGGCATGGAAATGTCGCTGCTCCAGATCAACATCAAGTCGTCCGCGGAGTACAAGAGGCAAATCCCATCGCAGCTGTCGCAACTGCCGAAACTCGCGGCCGCAGCGGGCGAGCCGCGGCGCCTCACGCTCGGCCATGACCGCAAAGGCAACTGGAACATCAACGGCTGGCGCTTCAACATGCATGAAACGCCGGTCACCGCGCAGCGCGGCACGCGCGAAACCTGGCTGCTGCGGAACAACCGCGCCAGCATGCCGCACCCGATGCACATTCACGGCTTCCAGTTCCGGGTGCTCGAGCGGCGCGATAGCCCTGCCCAAGTGAAGGCGCTCGCCACCCGAAACAACGGCCTGTTGCCGCAGGACATGGGCCTGCTCGACACGGTGCTGGTGTGGCCGGGCGAGTCGGTGCGCATCGCGCTCGACTTCAATCACCCGTTCTCCGGCGATCAGACCTACATGTTCCATTGCCACAATCTCGAACACGAGGACACGGGCATGATGATCGGCTACAAGGTAAAGGCATAGAACAGCCTCACGCTGTATTTCGTCAATCCAACCGAAAGGAGCAAAACATGAAACGTATTCTCGCGATCATGCTACTCGCGGCCGTCGGCGCCGGAACCGCTTTTGCCCACCACGAGGCTGGCGGGCAGCCCTCCGGACAAGCTCAAGCTCCCGCCGCCGGCCAGAAAATAGGTAAGGGCACCGGCCTGATTCAGCAGATCGACCGGGAAAGGGGAGCGGTCACCATCAAGCACGGCCCGCTGCAGGGGCTCGCCATGTCGGGCATGACGATGTCGTTCCTGGTCAAAGACAAGGCGATGCTGTCGAGCCTGCAACCGCTGCAGAAAGTGGACTTCGAACTCACGTACGACGGCAAGAACTACCTGATCACCAATATCAAATAACCGCGCCCGTATCTGCGCAGGCTATAGCAGCCGCCACGCACTTCGAGATGACCGGGCAGGCACCGGGCGCCATGCTCAATGATCGCCACGCGTCGGCAATTTATTCAGGAGCGCGCCTTGAGTGAACGTCTTCACTATCATGAACATGGCAACTGACCGTTCTGACGTAATTAACAAGCGTGAAACGCAGGCTCCGCCGCAGCGGGGGGCAAAATCAATTGGACCTGCCCCATGCACCCGCAGATCGTGTGCGATGTTGTGCTCCAGCCTCTCCCGCTTCGTATCGTTGCTCGTCGCTTTTGTTCTCGTGCTCGCTCCGGCCATCGGCCTCTCTGCCCAGCCGCGGAACAGCGCGAGCCTCAACGGAGCTGACACGCAACTGAAGCGGATTTTCGAGAAAATTGAGCGGGGGCAGTTGAATGCCGCGCTGGAAGATGTCGACCGGCTTGTCGCTGACCGCCCCAATTTCCGCCTTGCGCATTTGGTCCGTGGCGACCTGCTCCTGGCTCGCGCCGGGCCGATCTCGGGGTTTGGCAACACCGGTCATGCCGCCCGTGAGCGCCTCGATGAACTACGGTCGGAAGTCTCCGTGCGGCTGCGTGCCTATAGCGACCATCCGTCCCAGAATCTGGTTCCGCGCTATCTGCTGCAGTTCGCGCCGACGCAAAAGCACGCAATCGTGGTCGACGCGAGCCGCTCGCGCGTCTATGTCTACGAGAATGCGAACGGCACGCCACGCCTGGTGGAGGACTATTACACCACTCTCGGCAAACGCGGCATCGAAAAGGAACGCGAGGGCGATCAAAAGACACCCGTCGGGGTCTATGAGGTAACCTCGAAAATCCCCGGCAGTAAATTGCCTGACCTTTACGGCTGGGGAGCATTTCCGATCAACTATCCGAACGCATGGGACAGAATGCGTGGGAAAACAGGCTACGGCATCTGGCTACATGGGGTCCCGTCCGACACGTACGCGCGCGCGCCTTCGGCGAGCGACGGCTGTATTGCGCTCGCCAATCCGGACATCGAGGAACTCGGGAAGCGCGTGCAGGTGGGCGCCACGCCGGTGATCATCACTGACCGTGTAGAGTGGCTGACGCCTGACGCCTCTCGCACCGAGCGCGACTTGTTCATGCGGCAGCTTGAGGCATGGCGTACGGACTGGGAGAGCCTCGATACCGACCGGTATCTTGCGCACTATGCGCGTGATTTCCGTTCGGGCAGCATGAATATTGCCGCCTGGCAGACGCACAAGAAGCGTGTCAACGCGGCGAAAACCCGGATTAGAGTTTCCCTGGCGAATGTGAGCGTGTTCCGCAACCCGGGGAAGCAAAGCCTGATCGCGGTCACATTCGATCAGGATTATCGCTCGAACAATCTCGCCCAGCAGACGCGCAAGCGTCAGTATTGGATCGAGGAGGACGGACGTTGGAAGATCGCCTATGAGGCGCCGACCCGGGGCGCCAAGCTCGTCCTGCCCGAATCGTTCCCGGGAAGGTCATGAATCGGCGCCCGTTTCTCGCCGGATTGCTCGCTTATCTCGCGCTGGTCGCGCTGGTTACGCTCGCGCGCGCCGACCAGACGGTGCTATACGAAAAGGTCTCGGCCTACAGCACGATCGTCGTCACGGAAGAGGAACATGGCGTGCGCACCTTGCGTTTTGGGAAAGGCGGAGCGCGGCAGAGCGTCGTGAAACTGGGCGATCCGGATTATCTGGCGTTGCCTTACGCGCGGGTCGCGCTGGTTGGACTGGCGTTGTCCGAAGAACCCCGCCGCATGCTGGTCGTCGGGCTCGGCGGCGGCACGCTGCCCATGTTCCTCCGCAAGTACTACCCGAACGCCACCATCGACGCGGTGGATATCGATCCCGAGGTCGTGGATGTGGCGAGGAAATTCTTCGGTTTCCGCGAGGACGAGTTCATGAATGCCCACGTAGGTGACGGGCGGCGGTTCATCGAGAAGTTGCGGCAGCCTTATGACGTGATCTTCCTGGACGCTTTCGGCAGCGACAGCGTCCCGGCGCGCTTGACCACGCAGGAGTTTCTGCAGGCCGTGCGGCGCGCCGTCGCGCCGGGTGGAGTCGTGGTCGGCAACCTCTGGGGCCGTAGTTCCAACCCGCTCTACGACTCAATGGTCCGCACCTACCAGGAAGTGTTCGACGAACTGTTTATCCTGGACGTCCGCGATGCCGGCAACAAGATTTTGCTCGCGCTGCCCCGTAAGCAGCCGCTGAACCGGGACGAGCTGATGCAGCGGGCCCGGAAGGTATCGGCAGCCAGGCGTTTCCCCTTCGACCTCGGCGATCCGGTCAAATACGGCTTCCTGGATGCGCGCGCGAAGGGTCAACGCGGACGCGTGCTGCGGGACCGGAATCTCGAGCAACGTAAAAGGAGTCCCTAACCATGCTGACCAAGCTACGCATTTGTCTATACATGGCCCTGTTA
>CAYIRZ010000237.1:0-5502 GCA_964365845.1 uncultured Streptomycetaceae bacterium | reverse complement strand
TGCCGGCCACGCACATGCGGCCCTTGGTGACCAGAATGGAATGCCAGCTCTTGTGGGTATGCTTGGGCTCGACGTATCCGGCCGGAAAACGCTGCTTCATGTCGATGCGCTTCATCACCGGATCGTAGTTCAGGACCTTGACCTGCACGCCGGGCGGCAGCTTGAGGATCCCGCGCACGTCGTCGCTTTCCCACGGGATCTCATGGTCGTAGATTGCCCTGAACGTGTGGTCGTAGCGGGGCGCGGCCACGCGCTTTACCGCCTTCCGCGTTACCGTTTTCTTTTTTGCCGCCGCGCTTTTTTTCGCTTTTGCTTTCGTTGCTACGCGCTTCTTCGCCTTCATTTTGCCATATCTCCCGGTATTTGATTGCTAGGTCACGCCACCAAGTCAGGGTTCCAGCTTGATCCCGGCATCCTTGATGACCTTCAGATATTTTGTCAGGTCGGACTTGATGATTTGGGTAAATTGTTGCGGCGTGCTCGTCACCGACTCGATGCCAAGCGCTGTGTAGCGCTCTATCACATCCGGCTGCTTCAGGGACTTGACGATTTCGGCATTGAGCTTGTCGACGATTTTCTGCGGCACTCCCTTCGGGGTCAACAGCCCCCACCAGTTATCCAGCACAAAACCCGGCAGGCCGGCTTCGATTGCAGTTGGTATGCCCGGCGTCAGCGGGAACGGCTTCGAGCCTGCCACCGCGATCGCGCGAAACGCACCTGATTTGACATAGGGAAGGGCAACCGGCATATCGGCGAAGACCACCTGCACCTGCCCGGCCAGGAGATCCAGCAAGGCGGGTGCCTGACCCTTGTAGGGAATCTCCGTAATCTTTTCCCCGGTTATGGTGTTGAACATCAAGCCGCCAAGTTGAGGGAGTGTGCCGGAGCCGCTGCTGCCAAAGTTGAGCGCACCGGGTTTCGATTTTGCAAGTGCGATCAGATCCTTGATCGACTTGACGGGAAGCGATGATTTGACCACGATCAATTGCGGCGCGGAGGCGATGACCGATACCGGCACAAAATCGCGCAGCGACTGATAGGTGGTCTTGTAGAAGAGCGGATTAAGCACGACCGGGGCAACGCTGCCGATCACCCACGTATAGCCGTCCGCCGAAGTAGCGGCTGCGATACCCGTGCCCACGCTGCCGCCGGCGCCCGGACGATTGTCCACCACGATGCGCTGTCCCCACGCCTCAGTCAGCTTCTGGCCGAGGATGCGCGCCAGAGTATCGGAAGAGCCGCCGGGCGGGAACGGTGCAATCAGCCGGATCGGTTTGCTCGGATAAGCCTGGCCTGCAGCAAGGCCCGCGGTCAATGCGCAGAACGCCGCCGCCGAAAGAAACGCCAGCCGCCGTACAGTTTGGCTTTTCATAAAACCTCTCCTCCCGTTAGTCTTCGCACCTGGCCTGCTTGCTGGAGCCTGGCTCTGATAACATGGATTTTCTCAGGCTGCCCACAGCATGCCGCGCACCAACACGGAAGTCAAATCCCCCGGGTTGCGAAACTCGCCGGGCCGGTGCACCATCACGCGTCGCGCTTCCGCGCAGCGTATTTCGCCCGAAGGAGTGTCGCGCAACCTGCAAGCGCGAGTATGCTGCTCACCATTTATCTCCAGGAGATCAGGAAATGTTGAAAGCTGCAATTTACGGCATGGGCCGCTGGGGCGGCCGGCTGATTGATTCGGTGAAAGCAAGCGACAAGATCCGCATCGTCAAGGGGATTTCCCGCAATCCCGGCCGGCACGGCGAATTCTCCTCGAAAACCGGCATTCCGGTTGTCTCCTCCTATGCGGACGTGCTCAAAGACCCGAAAATCGATGCCATCGTGCTCGCCACGCCGCACTCGCTGCACCACGAGCATATCGCGGCCGCGGCCAGGGCCGGCAAGCATGTGTTCTGCGAGAAACCGATCGCATTGACGCGCGCTAACGCCGAGACGGCGGTGGCAGCCTGCCGCGCGGCGGGCGTGACGCTGGGGCTGGGTTTTAACCGCAGATGCGTTCGGCACCAAGGGCTGGCTCGAGATGCGCGGCGACACCGAACTCGTGGCCTGCGCTCTTGAAGGCAAGCCGGAGCGCATCACGCTGCCAGCCATTGACCGGGAGCAGGCGACGCTGGAGGCGTTCACCGATGCCGTGGCGGCCAAAAAACCATTTATGGTGCCGCCCGAGCAGGCGGTCAACGGCATCGCCGTGCTGGAAGCGATCGTGGCGTCAGCCGCCAGCGGCAAGCCAATCCAGATCGTCTAGGAGTTTGTCGGACTTGGGTTCGACAAACTCCTAAAATGAAAAGCACTAAAGAACGAGGTAAGGCGCACGGCCTGCGGCGGCGGCGGCAAACGCCTCGACGTTCGCGAACACGCCCACCGCAAGATCGAGGATGCGTATCCCCGTCGCCGTCATCGGGCCGGCCGGTGCCTCCTCGGGCGTCAGCCGTCCGGCGACAACCCGCCGTTGACTTCCCGCTTTCCCGCCCTCTCCCGCCCTCCCGTCCTCATGGCATGAATATGGCCCCACCCCTTTTCATGCCAGAAACGTGTATAATGCACGCTAGTGTTTAGTTTCCAAGTACTTAAGGTCTGGATTTTCAGTTGTTGTTGGATGTTCGTTCTTTGGGAGCTTTGAGATTTAAACATTGGTCGGGTTACGCCCGGGATTCTCAATTCAATCTTTAAGGAACGTGCACAATGGCAACAGGTACTGTTAAATGGTTTAACGACGCGAAGGGCTTTGGCTTCATCACCCCGGACGCCGGCGGCGAAGATCTCTTCGCTCACTTCTCTGCCATCAACATGGCGGGTTTCAAGAGTCTGCAGGAAGGCCAGAAAGTCTCCTTCGAAATCACCGACGGGAACAAAGGCAAGAAGCAGGCAAGCAACATCCAGGCTGCTTAATCGCAAGTCTGGATCGGCAAAAAGGCCGGGCGCACAGCCCGGCTTTTTCATTGGCGGATGAAAAAGGCGGCGAAAGAGAAGCAGAAAACGGAGTAGACTGTTGCCCTATCAGCGTGGGCCAGGTGAAGGCCCGGGTTGGTGTTCGATCATTATTTAATCAGGAGACTTTTGTGGCTACCGGAACAGTAAAGTGGTTTAACGCAGCTAAAGGTTTTGGTTTTATTCAGCCCGATGATGGTTCAAAAGACGTGTTCGTTCACATATCGGCCGTGGAGAAAGCAGGACTGTCCACGTTAAAGGACGGCCAGAAGGTGGGATTCGAACTGGTCAAGGGCCAAAATGGAAAAGCATCGGCTGAAAATTTGAAGCCGGAGTAATCCGGCAACAAGCGCTAATGAATGCGGCCTGGCCGCATTCATTGAATTGATGTTTTCAGAATTTGGGGATGCGCAACGTCTTGCTGATCATCAGGGTTCCGGACAGGACGAACAGCAAGGCCAACGGGTGCAGATCCCAGGGCCCGAGCGTCCACGCGCCCCAGTAAAGATTCTCGCCCAGTCGATCCCGCCACGCGGCCCAGGCCAGCACGCCGGCCAGCAGCACGCTGGTGGGAATGGGCGTGCCTTCGAAGTAAGCAACCTTGTCCGCGCCCTCCGAAAGGCTCTCGGCGGTCACGTTGAACCGGGCCAGCCGGCTGACCCCGCAGCATACGAAGTAGATCAGCGCCACCCAGTCCCAACCGTCGCGCAAGCCGGCGGCGAATCCGAGTACCGCGGGAGCGACCCCGAATGAGATGATGTCCGCCAGCGAATCCAGCTCGCGTCCCAGCATCGAATGCGTGTGCCGCCAGCGCGCGACGCGGCCATCGAGCACGTCGAACACCACGGCCGCCAGCACCAGGGCCACGGCGGCGAAAAAATGGCCCGACGACTGGTTGCCCATGTAGATCATGGCGCAAAAGACTGCCGCCATCCCGCAGGCGGCGTTGGCCAGCGTGAGAAAGTCGGCCAGGTGGAACTCGCGAATCATCGAGAAATGTCGGGGGGGATGGTCAGCGGGACGCATAGTGCCTCCAGTCTAACCCATGGCGGGGAAATCGGGGCGGCTCAGCCCCCTCCTTTTACTTCCGCGCCGACGGCCATGCGGACGTTGTCGCCCCTCACTGTGCAGGCACCATGACAAGCAGTTATTATTGAGACAGGCTCTAAGCCAACGAGGGGGTAGAAGCCGTGTTCCAGCCGAGAAAAGCTCTACAGGCCGCGGTGGCACTGTGCGCCGCTGCCTGTGTCGCCCAGCCGCTGTTCGCCGCCCAGGCCGACGCCGCGAAAGATTACCCGAACAAGCCGATCCGCTTCATCGTGCCGTTTACCCCAGGCGCCGGCACCGACACCACCGCGCGCACCCTCGCCCAGAAACTCTCCGACGCCTGGGGCCAGCAAGTCGTCGCGGACAACCGCACCGGCGCGGCGGGCGCGATCGGCGTGGAACTCACCGCGCAGGCGATTCCCGACGGCTACACGATCTGCCTGATCTCGGCGTCGAATGCCGTCAATTCGGCGACCAATCCGAAACTGCCGTACGACCTCACCCGGGACCTGCAGGGGGTCACGCAGGCGACTTCCCTCTTCTACGTGGTCTACCACCACCCCTCGGTCCCCGTGAAATCGATCAAGGAACTGATCGCGTACGCCAAGGCGAACCCCGGCAAGCTCAACTTCGGCTCGTCGGGCACCGGGGGATTGCAGCACTTCGCCGGCGAAATGTTCAATCTCCTGGCAGGCGTCAAGATGGTCCACGTGCCGTACAAAGGCACGGCCGGCGTGACCGTCGCCATGCTGTCCGGCGACGTCCAGGTCGGGTTCGGGACGCTCTTCGGCGTGCGGCCCCACATGACGAGCGGCCGCCTGCATGCCCTGGCCATCACCGCGGCCAAGCGCTCGCCCGCGGTGCCGGACCTGCCGACGGTGGCTGAGGCCGGCGTACCCGGCTACGAGGTCGATCAATGGTACGGCGTGATCACCTCGGCCAAGGTGCCCCGCGCCATCGTCGGGAAACTGTCCGCGGCGATGGCCGGGGCGCTGAAGTCGCCCGAGGTCGTGCAGCGCCTCACCGGGGACGGTTCCACCCCCGTGGGCAGCAGCCCCGAACAATTCAACGCGCACATCAAATCCGAGATCGCCAAGTGGCGCAAACTGGTGAAAGACGCGGGGCTCGTGCTGCACTGAAACGACAGGCGCCGAAAAAGCGGGTACGCGCGTGAGTCAGGCAGCGCAAACAACAAACTCCCCTCCTCGTCGAGGAGGGGTGGCGCGATAGCGCCGGGGTGGTACGCAGCCCCACAAGGAGTAACCACCCCGTCCGTTTCACGTCCACCCCTCCTTGAGAAGGCGGGGAGTAACCACCCCGTCCGCTTCACGTCCACTCCTCCTTCAAAAGGAGGGGAGTAACCACCTATGGCACAGTGCACGGTCAACAAAAAACTCCTCTCCTCGTTAAGGAGGCTGGCGCACAGCGCAAACAATAAACTCCCCTCCTCGTTAAGGAGGGCTGGCGCGCAGCGCAAACAATAAACTCCCCTCCTCGTCGAGGAGGGGTGGCGCGCAGCGCCGG
>CAYIRZ010000236.1:0-5531 GCA_964365845.1 uncultured Streptomycetaceae bacterium | reverse complement strand
TTTCCGGATCAGGGCATGGTGCTTGATCATCCGCTGCATACCGAGCGCGAGGCAGATGGTCACGATGGCCGGCAGACCTTCGGGAACGGCGGCAATGGCGAGACTCACGGCCGTCATGAACAGATTGATGATGTCCTTCTTCTCGGCCTCGAGATAGTTGAGGAAACCGCTGTTGAAAGCCTCCGTCAGATGCGTATCCCGGAACAGGCCATAGATGAACACGACCGCGCAGATGGCAAGGACCCCCGTTCCAAGAACCTTCCCCAGATGCGCCAGCTTCTGCTGCAGCGGCGTATCCTCTTCCTCATAGGACTGAATCATCTCCGCAATAAGACCGATTTGCGTGTTCATCCCCGTGCCCGTCACGAGTCCCTTGCCGCGTCCGTACGTGATCAGGGTACCCATAAAGGCGGTATTCTTGCGGTCGCCCAAGGGTATTTCCTTGTCCAGCACCACCCCGGCGTTCTTCTCAACGGGCACCGATTCCCCTGTCAATGAGGCTTCCTCGATCTTGAGATTGACGCTCTCGACCAGGCGCAGATCGGCGGGAACATAGTTTCCGGCCTCCAGGAGGACGATATCCCCCCCAACGATCTCCCGGCCCGGAATCGTTACCTGATGGCCCTCACGGATCACCTGGGCATTGGGGGCAGACATCTTCTTCAGGGCCGCGAGGGCCTGTTCCGCCTTCGATTCCTGAATCACTCCGACCACGGCGTTCAGCACGACGATGAACATGATCGCTATGGAATCGACGTACTCTCCCAGCGCCAGCGAAACCAGCGCTGCGATGATCAGAATGATCACGAGGTAATTGTTGAATTGATCCCAGAGGAGCGCGAAAAATCCCGGCCGTGGCCGCTCCGTGAGTTCATTGGGGCCGAATTTCCGGAGACGGTCCTGCGCCTCTTGTTGGGTCAGCCCTTGATCGAGGTGGGTCTGAAATGCGCTGACAAGATCCTCGGTCGGCTTGCTATGGGATTCTCTATCTTGCATACAAGGCTCCTTTCGCTCTCATGCGCGACAGCGGCAGTGTCCGGTTAAAACTCGAAAAGATTGCGCTGGTTAATCCCTTTGGGGAGGATGCACCTTGCTGCCCTGCGTCTGACACCGCCGAGGCAGCAATGAAGCGAATTATGCGTATGCCACCGCGAACTTTGAAATGATGTTTAGTAATGCCAGGCATTTGATTTCATCATGAAGCCAGATGTGAGGTAATCGGCGCGATTACCAAACGCAATAGCAGCGGCACCCCCGGCCATTCCGGCCACAGGTTCTTGCGTTGCGATTACGGAGGGCTATAATTCCCATTATCCGATGTAATAGATCGGATACCCTCCAAAGGGGAGTAGCTTCGGTAACTGACGCGTTACTACGGCACGGTCGTCATCACGGGATTTTTCCCCGGTCGTGCCGGCAACAGAAGCGACTGTTGCGAGCGAGACCTTTGCCAGACAGGCAACGGTCATTTTTCGGCCATTGCCCGTTCGAGGTAAAGGCCGCCGCCCCGCCGGGGCACGGCAGTGTTCAACTCTTCAAGAGGAGAACCAACATGCCGCAATCCAAAATTCGCCGCTATCTCAAGCACGGCACGCTACCGCAACTCAGCGTATTCGAAGCAGTCGCAAGACTCGGCAATTTCACCCGCGCCGCCGAAGAGCTTTACATGGCCCAGCCCACGGTTTCAGTGCAGATCAAAAAGCTTACCGAAACGATTGGTCTGCCCCTGTTCGAACAAGTAGGCAACCACATACACGTGACCGAAACCGGGCGCGAACTGCAGACCGCATGCCAGGAGATTTTTCAGGCGCTGGCCAAAGTCGAGGACAGGTTCTCCAGCATTCGCGGCCTCGAATCGGGACGGCTGTGGCTCGCCGTCAGCACCACGGGCAAGTATTTTGCGCCGCGCATGCTCGCCGCCTTCGTGCAGCAGCACCCCGGAATCGACGTTTCTTTGCAAATCCATAATCGCCAGACGCTACGCGAGCGGCTTGCCAATGACGTCGATGATCTTTACTTATTCGCCGACCCGCCCGGGGACGTGGAAGTGGTCGTGCAACAGATCCTGCCCAATCCGATGGTGGTATTCGCACGCTCCGACCATGCGCTCGCCAAACAGAAATGCATCCCGTTCGAGCGCCTGGCACGGGAACCGTTCCTGATGCGCGAGCCCGGTTCCGGCACGCGCGCCGTCGCCGAGGAAATCTTTGCCCGGCACGGCTTGCAGCCGCAGGTCAGAATGGAACTCTCGACCAACGAGGCGATCAAGCAGGCAATCCTCGCCGGCCTCGGCGTTTCCATCATGTCGCGCTACACGCTCGGCCTCGAGGTCGAGCAGGATCATCAGCTCGTCACGCTCGATGTCGAGGGCTTTCCCTTGGAGCGCCATTGGTATTTCGTGTATCCGGTTGGCAAGCAGCTGCCGGTAGCGGCGCAGGCCTTCATGGACTTCACGCGCGAGCATGTGCAGCAGCTCGTGCTCGATCATCTGGCGCCGAAAACGGATAAATTGGCTGCCTCTATGCGTGCATAAGAATATTGAATGTCGGGGGCCCACGACCGTAGCCGCACTACGGTATCATTACAGGCTCAAAAAAGCGGCGGGGGAGACTGGATGAGTGAGGTAATAGCAACCAACCAGACCATACTGGTGGTAGGCGGCGGCATCAGCGGCATGACCGCTGCGCTGGAGGCGGCGGAATGCGGCAAAGACGTGGTGCTGGTGGAAAAAAGCCCCAGCCTTGGCGGCCGCACTACCCTGCTCTACCGCTACTTTCCCAAGCTGTGTCACCCGACCTGCGGTTTCGAGATCAATCTGCGCCGCATCAAATCCAATTCCGGCCTGCGCGTGCTTACGCTGGCGGAAGTGACCGCCATCAGCGGCACGCGTGGTGACTATACCGCGACCATCAGGATATCGCCGCGCTACGTCAACGAAAACTGCACGGCGTGCGGCGCCTGTGCCGATGCGGTCGAAGCCGCGGTCGACAACCCTTCCAACTACAACCTGAACCAGATGAAAGCGGCCTACCTGCCGCATGCGATGGCCTACCCCCAACGCTACGCGCTGCATCCTTCGATCATCGGCACGCCGGATGCGGAAAAAGCCAAGGCCGCCTGCAAGTACGGCGCGATCGATCTCGACATGAAGGAAAAAACGATACAGATCAAGGCCGGCGCGGTGATCTGGGCCACCGGCTGGCAACCTTATGACGCCGCCAAGATCCAGCCTTACGGTTACGATCGTTTCGCCAACGTCATCACCAGCGTCGAATTCGAGCGCCTGGCCGATCCTCACGGGCCGACCGGCGGCAAGCTCCTGCGCCCGTCCGACGGCAAAGAAGCCAGGGATGTCGCCTTCATACAGTGCGCGGGCTCGCGCGACGAGAACCATCTGCGCCACTGCTCGCGTATCTGCTGCATGGCCTCGCTGAAACAGACTCATTACGTGCGCGAAGCCCACGGTGAAAACGGCAAATCGACGATTTACTACATCGACATCCGCGCCATCGACCGTTTCGAGGATTTCTACGCCAAAGTGCGCGCCGACAAGACCGTGAAATTCGTGAAGTCCAAGGTCGCCAATATCACCGAGGATGCGAAACACAAGAACGTGATTCTGCATGGGGTCGATACGGAGGGTTACCATCGTTACGCCAATACGCACGACCTGTGCGTATTGGCGATAGGCATGCAACCCAGCGTCAACGCCGCGGATATCCCGGCGGAGATCATTGCCGACTCCAGCGGCTTCATCGAATCCTCGCCCGAAGGCAGCGGCCTGTTCGGGGCCGGCTGCGCGACCAATGCGCTCGACGTCAACCGCGCGGTGCAAAGCGCGACCGCCGCGGCATTGCGCGCGATCCAGGTCGTCAATAAAGTCGCCCGCGCCGAGACGTGAAACTGAATGGACAGGATTAAATGAGCGAAATGAAAACCGCCGCATATATCTGCAAAGGCTGCGGCATCGGCGAACGCGTCTCCACCGCGCAGATGGCCAAGATCGCCGAAAAAGAAGGCAAGATGAACCTGGTGCGCGAGCACGAGTTCCTGTGCAACTCGGCAGGCGTGCAGATGATCCGTGACGATATCGAGAAGGAAGGCGTCACTCACGTGATGATCGCCGCCTGTTCGCGCCGCGCCAAGACCGAGGCATTCCAGTTTCCGACGATTGCATTGTCGCGCGCCAATATCCGCGAAGGCGTGATCTGGAGCCAGCCCGACACGGCGGAAGCCAGGGAAACCACGCAGGAAATGGCCGACGACTATGTGCGCATGGGCTGCGCCGAAGTCAAGAAAATGCAAGTACCCGTTGGTAATCCCAACGTCGGCCACAGCAAACGCATCCTCGTCGTGGGCGGCGGTATCTCCGGCATGACCGCGGCGCTCGAAGCCGCGAAGACCGGCTACGACGTCGTGCTGGTGGAAAAAGAAAAAGCGCTCGGCGGCTGGGCGGGCAGGCTGTGGAAACGCGTTGCCTTCCGCGAGCCCTACAAGGATCCGGCGGAAACCGGCGTGGACCAGATGATCGCCGCGGTCAACGCCGAGAATCGTATCAAGGTTTATCTGAATGCCGTGATCGCCGAGACCAGCGGCGCGCCCGGGCGGTTCGCGGCGAAAATCGCCACCGAATCGGGCGCTACCCGCACCGAAGAAATCGGCGCCATCGTGCAAGCCTCGGGCTTCACCCCCTACGACGCTAACAAGCTTCCGGAATTCGCCTACGGCAAGACGCCGAACGTGGTCGATCAGGCCGGCCTGGAGAAACTGGCAAAAGAAGCCGCCGCCCAAGGCGCGCCGATCAAACGGCCGTCGGATGGCGGGGACGTGAAAACCGTCGCCTTCATTCAGTGAGCGGGGCAGCGCGATGACACGGGCAAACATCTGCCCTACTGCTCGGGATTCTGCTGTAACACCTCGATCAAGCAGGTGATGTACTTCAAGGATGCCAATCCCGGCATCGACACCGTAGTCATCTATACCGATCTCCGGACACCGGGGAACGGCGAGGACTTCTACCGCAGCGCGCAGAACAAGGGCGTGATTTTCACCAAGGGCAAGGTTTCGTCGGTGGAATCCACCGACGAAACCTTAAAGGTATCGTTCCACGATCTGATTCTCGATGAGGACGCCGCGATGACCGACGTGGATATCGTCGTACTCGCGACCGGCCAGGTGCCGAATTCCGGCGTCAATATCGACCTGCCCGCCGAGGAACAGGAAAAGGCCGGGATCAAGCCGATTTCCATCCTCAACCTCAATTATCGCCAGGGCAAGGACCTGCCCCATCTCAAAAACGGGTTTGCCGATTCGCATTTCATCTGTTTCCCGTACGAGACGCGCCGCACCGGCATTTACACCGCCGGCCCCGTGCGCCGGCCCATGGACATTGCACAGGCGGTGGAAGACGCGACCGGGGCCACGCTCAAGGCGATCCAGGCCGTGGAAAACGCGGAACTGGGGCGCGCCGCCCATCCGCGCTCGGGCGATCTGTCGTTCCCGATCGTTGGCCTCGATGGCTGCACGGAGTG
>CAYIRZ010000235.1:0-5553 GCA_964365845.1 uncultured Streptomycetaceae bacterium | reverse complement strand
CACGAACAACGAACCACGGCATCCTGCGAATTATAGACAGGTTTAATCCGCTTACCGCTTACGGCTTACGGCTTACGATTTACACCTATGGCTTACCGCTTACGGGGCGAGTCTCAGCGTTCGTAGGACACTTTTTTGATCATGATGCGCGAGTTCCTGACATCCTTCAAACGATAGCAACCGTGACTCGATATGTTTTGCAAGCAAAGGTTTTCCCTCTGAAAGCCGCTCCTGGGCTGTTCTTGAGCGGCAAGTACTCTGGAAAACATGAACTTCATGTTACTTCTGCAATATCGCGCTAAGTGTGTCCTACGAACGCTGAGACTTACCCGCTTACGGCTCACCGCTTACGATTTACACTTACCCCTTACCGCGCCGCTGAAAGCAGCGCATGCTGTGCCGCACAAATCAGGCTCGACACTGCTGGTGATGCGGCGTAAACTGGTTTTTCGAAACCCGAAGTAATTCGAAGACAGCCATAATATCCGTTTTAAATCAATTTATTAAGGGGCATCCATGAGCGGCGAACGCGAAGTTATGGTATTGAGCGGCGTACGAACAGCGATCGGTGATTATGGCGGTGCATTCAAGGACGTGGCGCCGACCGAACTGGCCGCGCAAGTGGTCAGGGAGGCCGTCAAGCGCGCCAAAATCGATCCCCAGCAAGTCGGCCAGCTCGTGTTCGGCAATGTGATTCACACCGAAACCAAGGACATGTACTTCTCGCGCATCGCCTGCATCAAGGGCGGTCTGCCGCAGGAGACTACCGCGCTCACCGTGAACCGCCTGTGCGGCAGCGGCCTGCAGGCCATCGTCAGCGCGGCGCAGGCGATCATGCTGGGCGACGCCGACGCGGCGCTCGGCGGCGGCGCGGAATCGATGAGCCGCGGCGGCTATCTGATGCCGACCCTGCGCTGGGGCCAGCGCATGAACGACGGCGTCGCGATCGACATGATGGTCGGCGCGGTCACCGACCCCTTCGACAGCGTGCACATGGGCATCACCGCCGAAAACATCGCCGAAAAATGGAAAATCACGCGCGAGCAGCAGGACGAGTTCGCGGTGGAAAGCCACCGCCGCGCCATCAGCGCCATCGAGAAAGGCCATTTCAAGGACCAGATCCTGCCGATAGAAATCAAGACGCGCAAAGGCACGGTGGTGGTCGACCGCGACGAGCATCCGCGTTCCGATATCAGCATCGAAGGCCTGGCCAAGCTGCGCGCGGCGTTCAAGAAAGACGGCACGGTGACGGCGGGCAATGCCTCGGGCATCAACGACGGCGCCGCCGCCGTGGTGCTGATGGAGAAAAGTGCCGCGCAGAAAGCAGGATTGAAGCCGATCGCGCGACTCGTTTCCTACGGACTGGCGGGCGTCGATCCCAAAATCATGGGTATAGGCCCGGTGCCGGCGGTAATCAATGCGCTGAAAAAAGCCGGCCTCAAGGTCGAGGACATGGACGTCATCGAATCGAACGAGGCGTTCGCGGTGCAGGCGCTCGCCGTCTCGTGCGACCTCAAATTCGATCCGAAGAAAACCAATCCCAACGGCGGCGCGGTCGGCCTCGGCCATCCGATTGGCGCCACCGGCGCGCTGCTGACCGTCAAGGCGCTCTACGAACTGCAGCGCACCGGCGGCCGTTACGCGCTGGTGACGATGTGCATCGGCGGCGGCCAGGGCATCGCGGCGGTGTTTGAACGCATGTGATCAGGAGATTGTCGGACTTGAGTTCGACAATCTCTTAAAAAACAAACCAGAGGAGGAGAATTGAAATGCGTATTGTGAAACTGTTAGCCGCAATCGCCATCCCGGTGGCGCTGGCGATCCCGGCGGTGCACGCCGCACAGCCCACCTTCCCGCAAAAACCGATACGGCTCATCATCGGCAGCGCGCCCGGCTCGGGTCCCGACATCATTTCGCGCGTACTGGCAGAGCGCCTGTACAAGTCGTGGAACCAGCGGATCGTCGTCGATTCCCGGCCCGGCGCGGCGGGCGCCATCAGCGCGGATCTGGCATTGGGCGCAAACCCCGATGGCTACACCTGGATGATGCTGACTTCTCAGCTACTGGTCGCGTCCCAGGTATTGCCCGATCTCAAGTTCAACCTCGCCAAGGATTTCCAGTCCATCAGCCTGATCGGGACCGTGCCGTTCGTGCTCCTGGTCAATCCGCAGGTCGAGGCCAAATCCATAAGCGAACTGATCGCGCTCGCGAAAAAATCGCCGGGGAAACTCCGGTATGGCTCGGCGGGCACCGGCGCCTCGGAGCATCTCTCAGGCGTTCTGCTCACCAGCCTGACAGGCACCAACATGCTGCATGTGCCGTACAAGGGCGTGGGGCAAGCCATTGCCGACACGATCGCGGGAGAGGTGCATCTCACCTACGCCGTCCTCCCCGCCGCGTTGCCCAACCTCCAGGGCGGAAGGCTGCGGGCGCTGGGCGTAACCACCCCGCAGCGCGCCCCGCTGATTCCCGACGTGCCGTCGATCTCGGAAACGGTGCCCGGCTACGCGATGTACGGCTGGTACAGCTTTGTGGCCCCCACCGGCACGCCGAACGAGATACTGAGCAAGGCGAGCGCCGAAGTGGTGAAGGCCGTCAAGGAGCCCGCGTTCGGCGAACGGCTCAAGAGCCTGGGTATCGATATCGTCGGCAGCACTCGCGCAGAGCTCGATGTATGGCGGCGCAACGAGACGAAGCGGATCAGCGAACTGGTCAAAGTCTCCGGCGCGAGCGTCAAGTAGCGGCGCTCCCGATTGAGCGGATGAACTGAAATCCGGAAGTTACAAATAAAAACGGGGCCCGAGCGGCCCCATTTTTTTCTTGCGCGGCGGATTACAGCGACCTGACCTCCACCTTGCGCCACTTGATGGGGCCGCCGGTGGCGCCTTTGACGCCGGAGCCATACTGGAGCGAGAACGGTCCCTGGGCGAACCTGCTGTCACGAGCGTGGGCGGTGACGACGCCGTTGAACACGACGGTCAGTTCCGGACCCTTGGCCGTGATCTCGAAGGTATTCCACTTGCCTCCGGCCTTGTAGATGATCGGTACCGGCACCGAGGCGACGTCGACGATCGCACCCGTGGCGTAAGTCAGGACGGGGCGAATGTCCCAGATGTTCGCTTCGTAGGCATTGGCGGAGCCGATCTTCTGGGGATCGGAAGCACGGAGAAAGATGCCGCTGTTCGTGTTGGTTTCCGCCCAGAATTCGGCATAGATCTCGAAATCCTTGTAGGCGTTTTTCGTGACGAGATGCCCGCCCTTGCCCTTGTCGGCCACGATGGCGCCGCCCTCCGCCCGCCAGTTGGCGTCGCCGATGCGGTTGAAGTTTTCCAGGCCTTTGTCACCGTCGACCAGCGTGACCCATCCTGCGCTGGGCGACCGGCTGGCGCAGCCGGCAGCGGTGAAAACGACGACGAGCAGCGCCAGGATGACGACAGACAATCTTTTCATTGTGATCTCCCCCTTAATTGACGGCGATCGAGCAATCACCGGATTGCAGATTCTGCGCCACTGCGTGGCGGTGTCAAGTGGCCCTGGAGACTGATTCGGCGAGCCGCCGGGTATCCTCCGCCGCCTCTTCGAGGAGCCAGTTGCGAAAGGTCGCGATCTTGGGGAGGTCTGCCGCCGATGCCGGACAGACGATCCAAAGCGCGTACGGCGCTTTGAGCGCTTGCGGAAAAGGCCGAACCAGACGCCCGGACAGAAGGTCCCAGGCGGCCAGCGCCGTGCGCGCCAGCGCAATGCCCTGGCCGTCGACCGCGGCGTCGATCGCCATGCTGGCCTGGTTGAAGACCGTTCCGCGCTTGAAGTCCACATCGTCAACGCCCACCAGCTTCAGCCACTTGACCCAGTCACCGGTGTCGTCAGCGTGGAGCAGTGTGTGATGCTTGAGATCGCGAGGCGAGCGAAGCGCGCCACGTCCACGCGCGAGCTTCGGGCTACACACGGGGAAAAGTTCCTCCACGCACAGCCGTGTCACGTGCAGCCCGGGCCATTGTCCGACTCCGTGACGGATTGCCAGGTCGGCGTCCTCCCGGGCGAAATCGACGTGTTGCATCGAGGCGCTAATGCGCAACTCGATTCCGGGGTGTGCCTCGGAGAAGCGCCCGAGGCGGTGCACGAGCCATTTGGCGGCGAAATTTGGGGATGTCGTGACGGTCAATACGCCCGAGTGCTGCCGCTGCAACAAGCGTTCGGTGCCCATGGCAAGGCGGTCGAACGCGTCGCGCACCACCTCCAGATAAGCACGCCCCGCATCCGTAATGGCGAGCCGCTGACGTTCGCGACGGAACAGCCGAACGCCCAATTCGGCTTCGAGCCCCTTGACCTGCTGGCTCACCGCGCCCTGCGTCACGCACAGCTCGTCGGCCGCCTTGGTGAAGCTTTCCTGCCGTGCAGCGGCCTCGAAGGCCTTGAGCGCATTGAGGGAAGGAAGACGCCTGCGCATGTTGATCTCACATCATTAGAAAATCTATGCCTAGGGATAGAACAAATGCGTTGTGCAAGAGCGTATTATCCCCGAATATCCGCCTCCATGGTAGACGATCTATCGTAATAAAACTATTGATTGGAAGGCGGCCATTCGGCCTGGAGGGCGATGGGAGGTCCGATAAAGCAGTACAGTTACGACACAATTTCTGAACCGTTTAGAAAGGAGCCGGAAGCCATGAACACGCCCATCACCGCAGCAGAACTGAAATCCGCATTAGTCGGCACAAATCCTCCGCTCGTCATAGACGTGCGCAAGTCACCCGCGTTCCGCGCGGCGCCTGAGATGATCGTCGGCGCACTGCGGCGCGACCCGGCCGCCGTGCCGTCGTGGGCAAAAGAGCTGCCGCGTGCGAGCAGCGTCGTGGTTTACTGCGTGCACGGCCACGAAGTCAGCCAGAACGCGGCACAGGCGTTACGCGAGGCGGGAATTGCGGCGCGCTACCTGGAAGGCGGCCTGGAAGAGGGCTGGAAAGCCGCCAAGGGTGCGCTTGCCGGAAAGCCCAGGGAAGCCTCGACTCGCTGGGTCACGCGCGAGCGCCCGAAGATAGACCGCATCGCTTGCCCGTGGTTGATTGCACGTTTCGTGGATCACGAGGCGGAGTTTCTTTACGTGCCCCCAAAGGAAGTTCTGCGAACGGCAAAGGAGAAGGAAGCGGTTCCGTATGACATTCCCGACGTTGCGTTCTCCCACGATGGCGAGCAGTGCAGCTTCGACGCGTTCCTCAAAACCTACCGGTTGACGGGCGATCCTGCGCTAGCCCGGCTCGCGCTGATCGTGCGTGGTGCCGATACTGCGTGCCTGGAGCTGGCGCCGCAGGCTGCGGGGCTGGTCGCGGTGTCACTCGGCCTGTCGCGCAACTTCAATGACGACCACGAGATGCTGAAGCACGGGATGGTGATGTACGACGCGCTCTATGCCTGGTGCAAGGAAGGCCAGGATGAGTTGCACACCTGGAACCCGGCGGCATATCGATAGCGCGAGTGCGGCAAATTTCGGTCTGATATAGGGGCCTGTTAACCATTACCGCGTGAGATGCGTTGCGGTCCAAAATCGTCGATGGC
>CAYIRZ010000234.1:0-5590 GCA_964365845.1 uncultured Streptomycetaceae bacterium | reverse complement strand
CCTGGTTGGTGCAGATATTGGAAGTCGCCTTGGAGCGGCGGATATGCTGCTCGCGTGCCTGCAGCGTCAGCGTATAGCCGGGTTTGCCGTCGACGTCTGTTGTACGGCCGACGATGCGCCCGGGCATCTGCCGCACGAGTTCCTTGCGGCAGGCCATGAAACCGAAATACGGGCCGCCGCTCGAAAGCGGAATGCCGAGCGGCTGGCCGTCACCGACCGCGATGTCGGCGCCGGTCGCGCCCCACTCCCCCGGCGGCTTGAGCATCGCGAGCGCGGTCGGATTCACCACCGCAATCGTGAGTGCACCGTTGGCGCGTGCCCAGTCCGTCAATTCATCGACCGGCTCCAGCACGCCGAAGAAATTGGGCTGCGGCACCACCAGCGCGGCGATATCCTGGCCTTTGAATTGCGCCAGCGCATCAGGAAGAATATGACCAGCCTCGGCGCAGTACGGCACATCGATCAGCTCTATACCCTGGTTGCGGACGATGGACTTGACCACCCTGCGCCATACTGGATGCACCGTCAGCGGCAACAGCACGCGTTTTGCCGTCTTGTGCGCGCGCACCGCCATCAGCACCGCCTCGGCGAGCGCCGAAGCGCCATCGTAGAGACTGGCGTTGGTGACCTCCATTGCCGTGAGCGAAGTCATCATCGACTGATATTCATAGAGCGATTGCAGCGTGCCCTGGCTGGCTTCGGCCTGATACGGCGTGTAAGCCGAATAGAATTCGCCGCGCGTCGCGATCTGCCACACCGCGGCCGGGATATGATGCTCGTAAGCGCCGGCGCCGATGAAATTGAGGTAAGTGCCGTCGCGCTCGGCACGTTCGCCCATGAGCCGCGTGATCTCCATCTCTTTCATCGCCGGCGGCACCTGCTCGAGGCGGCCGCTGCGCAACGACGCCGGGATTTCGTCGAACAACTGATCGATAGACGAAACGCCGATCGCCTTCAGCATCGCCCGGATGTCTTCTTCGGTGTGGGGGATGAAAGGCATGGCTCGGTAAGCGGTTAGCGGTTAGCGGTTAGCGGTTAGCGGTTAGCGGTTAGCAGTGGAGCAGCGTCGCGGCAAAGAACTGCTTACTGCTTACCGCTTACTGCTCACCCCTCACGCAGTTAATGTTTGTCAGCGTCAGCGATTTTCTGATACGCCGCGGCATCGAGCAGGCCGGCGAGCTCCGCGAGATTGCCGGGTTTGATGCGGAACATCCATGTTGCATACGGATCCTGGTTGATTTTCTCCGGCGCATCGGCAAGCTCGCCGTTGGCAGCAACAATTTCGCCCGACAGGGGCGCGTAAATGTCGGCGGCGGCCTTCACCGACTCGATCACGCCGCACTCCTCGCCTTGTTTGACCTTGCGGCCGACCGCGGGATTCTCGACGAACACCACGTCGCCCAGCATGTCCTGGGCGTGAAAAGTAATGCCCACAGTCAGCGTGCCGTCGGCCTCCTGCTTCACCCATTCGTGGCTCTCGGTGTATTTCAGATTGTCAGGCGTTGTCATAGCTCTCTCCAAGAAGTGTTTAGTGTTTAGCTGACATTCATTTTGGCGGCCGGTCTTTCATTCAACATTAAGCACTTAACACTCAATGCTGATTAAGGTTTTCCCGTGCCGCACGAACGGCGGCTTCACCACTTTCGCATGCAGCCATTTGTCACGCACTTCGACTTCGACCGTATCTCCGGCTGCGACCCCTTTCGGCACGCGCGCCAGCGCAATCGACCGGTTGAGCGTCGGCGCAAAACCACCGCTGGTGATATCTCCGCCGCCGCCGGCACAACGCACTTTCTGGTGACCGCGCATGATACCTTTGTCGAGCAGAACCAGGCCGGCCAGTCGCCGCGTCACGGGTTTCGCCAGCAGCGCCGTCCTGCCGATAAAATCGCGCGGTGTTTTCAGGTCCACGGTCCACGCCAGTCCGGATTCGAGCGGGTTCACGTTTTCGTCCATATCCTGGCCGTAAAGATTCATGCCCGCTTCCAGCCGCAGCGTATCGCGCGCGCCCAGCCCCGCCGGCGCAACGCCCTGCTCGTTCAACGCGCGCCACAGACTTTCCGCGCGCTCCGCCGGCAGCATGAGCTCGAAGCCGTCTTCTCCGGTGTAGCCGGTGCGCGCCACCATCATGTCTCCGACCAGTGCCGCCTGAAAGTATGCGAGCGGTCCGGTTGCAGCGCGAGCCTCCGGCAAAGTATTCCAGGTTTTTTGCCGCGCCTGGGGACCTTGCACCGCGATGATCGCCAGATCGCGCCGCGGCTCGATCTCGAGTCGCGGCGCAAGCCTTGCACGCTGGGCATCCATCCACGCCATGTCCTTGCCTGCCGTGCCGGCATTGACCACCAGCCTGAACCAGTCCCCGGCCATGAAATAGACGATGAGGTCGTCGAGCACACCGCCCGACTCGTTCAGCATGCACGAATAAAGCGCCTTGCCCGGCTGTACCAGCCTGGCGACGTCGTTGGCCAGCAACTGCCGCAGGAAATCGCGGGCGTCCGCGCCACGGATATCGAGCACCGGCATGTGCGACACGTCGAACATCCCGGCATCGCGCCGCACGCAATGATGCTCCTCTACCTGCGAACCGTAATGCAACGGCATATCCCAGCCGGCAAAATCGATCATTTTCGCGCCCAGCGCGCGATGCGCGGTATTGAGCGGCGTTGCTTTAAGCGTCGGAGTCAATTTTCACGAAGAATGGTTCATGAGCCGCCAGCAACTAGTTCGACGGCGCCGGCAGCAGATCGAGGCGGAAACCGGCGGCGCCGAGATTGCCGGTATCAAGATCGAGATGGACCGTGATTTCGGCGTTGGCGCGAATGCCGGAGTTCGCCTTCTTGCCGCGCTCAAGATATTCTTCGGGCATGAATATGCGGCGCGCCAGCGTATGCTCCTTGCTGTTCGTCAACACCAGATCGAGCGCCGGATAAGCGAGATCATAGCCGGCGTGGTTGCGCAGCGTCGCGGTGAGCTGAATCATGTTCGGACGCGTGGGGTCGATGATCTGCAGGTCCGAAGCTTCGACATTGATCAGTTTCGGACGCTGCGGCAGCGGCACGCTGCAGCCGATCGCCTCGCACATCTGCCCGAGCGCCGGCCTGAACCCGGGATAATTCGCGGCAAGTTCGCTGCGGTAGAAATACGTCGCCTGCCCGGCCAGCGCTAGCAGCAGCAATACGCTGCCCGCTCCCCATGCCCGCGAGCCGCGCCGCGGTTCGGGCACGGATTCCTTGTCACGCAACTCGTCTTCGGTTGCGGCCGGCTGTGGCGCCGCTGGATGCGGGACGGCCCTGGGCGCAGTTTCAGGAACAAGCTCCTCCGCAGCTGCCGGCAGATACGCCTCTGGTGCGGCGGCTTGCGGCTCGGGTGGTTCCACCGCAAATTCGGGGAAGGCCGGCGGCAGCTCGATTTCGAACGGCGGCGCTTTTCCCGCTGCCGGCCCGGCCGCAGGCTGATCCTGCGCCACGGTTGCCGCGGATGGCGCGACACCAGTTTCTTCCGCAACCGCTGTTCGCGGCGGCGCGGCGGCGTCGGCTATCGATGGTTCGCGCGACTCCACCGGCGCCAGATCCGGCAGCGTGGCCAGCCCCTTGAAGCCGTCGAACACCATCATGCAGCGCCCGCAGCGCACCTTGCCCTGCTGTGCCTGCAACTGCTGCGACGTGACGCGGAACATCGTGTTGCAAGAAGGGCATCTCGTGACCATGCTCATATGGAACCCGCCCCTCTCACGCCTTTACTCCGCTCAACAAAACCCATCCCTCTTCATGCTCGGTGGTCTCCATTGCAAACCAGGGCCGGTAGGTTTCGCGCACTGCGTCGGCCTGCTCTTCAAGTATCCCCGCCAACACCACGCGGCCGTGCTTTTCGGTGAGCTTTGCAAGCAGCGGCGCCAGTACCCGCAAGGGATTCGCAAGGATGTTGGCAACCACCATCTGCGCCGGGCGCTCGAGCTTGTCGGCCGCGTCAAAAAACACCGCCGCCACCCGATTTTGCATAGCATTGTGCCGCGCCGCAAGCAGCGCCTGCTCGTCGACGTCGACGCCATATGCAGTGCCAGCGCCCAGCTTCAGTGCGGCGATCGCCAGAATCCCCGAGCCGCAACCGAAATCGATCACCGACTCGCCGCCGCGAATATGCCGGTCGAGCCAGCGCAGGCACAGCCGGGTCGTCGGGTGCGTGCCGGTGCCGAACGCGAGCCCGGGATCGAGCACGATATTGATCGCCCGCGGATCGGGCG
Organism: uncultured Streptomycetaceae bacterium; assembly: GCA_964365845.1. Taxonomy (GTDB): domain Bacteria; phylum Pseudomonadota; class Gammaproteobacteria; order Burkholderiales; family SG8-41; genus CAKKQX01. The sequence goes on along the minus strand of CAYIRZ010000234.1, from coordinate 1,350 downwards.
CGACGTGCCAAGTCGGCACGACCCACAGCCGTTGCGAAATCTGCTGTGGCGTGAACTGGCTTTGCGTAACGCGCACCCAGTCCTGGTCATCGACGCGGTCGACGCGATACGGTGTCGTTTCCGCGATCCCGGCGGCCTGAAACGCCTGCACCAGCACCGCGGACAATTCGATATCCGCGGGAAACAGCGCGGTCACCAGACTGCGTGGCCAGCGGCGACCGGTTTCGGCACCCGGTTCGCCGAAAATCGGCTGCTCCTGCGGCGTTCCCGCCGCGGCATCGCTGACATCTGCCGCCAGCGCGCCCGCTGCGAGCAGCGCGTCAGTCAGCAGCTCGACACGGTCGGCGTCCGCCTCAAACGAAACCGAAAGCCAGGACATATCTGGTGATGGGTGATGGGTGATGGGTGATGCGCGAAATCCGGCGTTCGGGGTTGCGGGTTTTACCCATTACTCATCGCTCATTACCCATTACTATCATGTCTTACTCCTCGCGCGCCAGCTTCGCGAGCTTCTCTTCGAGGTAATGGATGCTGGTGCCGCCGCGCAGAAATGCCGCGTCATGCAGCAATTCCTGATGCAGCGGAATATTGGTCTTGATGCCTTCGATCGCGGACTCGGAAAGCGCTATGTTGAGGCGCGCAATCGCCTGCTCGCGCGTATCGCCGTAAGCGATGATCTTGCCGAGCATGGAATCGTAGTACGGGGGCACGAAATAGCCGCTGTAGGCGTGCGTGTCGACACGGATGCCCGGACCGCCCGGCATGTGCAGCGAAGTGATGCGCCCGGGCGAAGGCGTAAACTTGTAAGGGTCTTCGGCGTTGATGCGGCATTCGACGGCATGGCCCTTGAGCTGCACGTCGCGCTGCTTGATCTTGAGTTTCTCGCCCGCGGCAATGCGGATCTGCAGCTGCACGATGTCGAGACCGGTGATCATCTCGGTCACCGGGTGCTCGACCTGCAGGCGGGTGTTCATTTCGATGAAAAAAAACTCGTTGTCCTCATAAAGAAACTCGAAGGTGCCGGCGCCGACGTAGCCGATCTTGCGGCACGCTTCCGCGCAGCGCTCGCCGATGCGGATACGGGCGCGCGTATTGAGCAGCGGCGCCGGCGCTTCCTCGATCACCTTCTGATGGCGGCGCTGCATGGAGCAATCGCGGTCGCCGAGGTAGATCGCGTTCTTGAACTTGTCGGCCAGCACCTGGATTTCGATATGCCGCGGATTTTCCAGGTATTTCTCCGCGTAGACCACGGGATTGCCGAATGCCGCCTGCGCTTCGGTGCGCGTGGTCTGAACCGCGTTGAGCAGCGCGGCCTCGGTATGCACCACGCGCATGCCCCGCCCGCCGCCG